>DUKW01000063.1 GCA_013329105.1 Candidatus Methanomethylophilaceae archaeon
TAGGCTCCAGTCCCTGGAAGCGCCCCTCATTGAGCTGAAAGCCGATACAACACACGCGCGGAGGACCGTCGAAATACGTCGGATCCGATTCTTCTATAGCACATGGATAAAGGGCACCATAATGCGACCCCCTCATCCATCCTGCCACATACATGGTGTTCATGAAGGGTTGGAGATACTCACCTACAGCTGGCAGACCGCTCTGGGCACGACAAACACAGACAGGGTCGTCCTTGCCTACATACTTACCGGCGGTGAGATTGAGTTTATCAGTACTGACAACGACTGCGGGTCCAATCCCGCTACGGCTTTCCACCCTTTTTATGGCATAGCGACTGGTGTCCCCTAGAAGCGTAAGTATACCATATGTCTCCTCAGGAGAGCTCATCACTACTTTCTTGGATTCAATGACGTCGTGAATCTCCACGTTGAAGCCTTTTGTTGCCCGTGGGTCGATCACGAGACCAGTAGTTGTAAACGGATCAAGAAAGATTCTGCAGAGAGGAAGTGAATACGCTGAGGGTTCTGTTTTGTCGGCCATAAAAAATAGAAGTGGTTCGGAGCCTCTCTCCTCGAACGTCATCTCCGCCACTCCGGGGCCTGCCCCTTTAACGTTGCCGCTAAACGCATCTGTCAATATATCCTGACCGGCAGCGTATAGCTTCATCTTCTTTGCGATATCCGTTGCAGCCCTGAAAGCATTCCATGCCAATTCATGAACATCGCGGTGTCCCTCACCATTATAGTGAGACATCAAGAGGTTTATATCATCGCCAACCCGTGTCACGTAAAAATCCTGCAGACATCCTGACTTGACACCTTTATACAAGACTTCCTTGCAAGCATCAATCATTGCAGGATGAGGACGAGAATGACCGACAACGGAGCCGACGTCGGCCTTTATCACGGATATAGTAACATGCTCAGACATAGTTGATCCACTCATATGAATTGGAGTGACAATGACATGGATATTATAAAAGGTTTCATACCCCATAATGACCAGCAATATCTCATTGATTTAGCTAATGATTATATCCTCCTATCTCAGTTTTTCAAAGTATGAAAATGTTAATTGACGGAGAGTGGTGTGATGCTGTCTCCGGCGAGATGATAGAAATAATCAACCCTGCCGACCTAAGCAAGGTAGATAAAGTTCCCTCTTCTGGTCCGGAAGACATCTCCATTGCTGTGGACGCTGCTGAGGAGGCTTTTCCTAAGTGGTCTGCGGTCCCCATCCGCGAGAGGGGAAGAGTGCTCAAAAGGGCTGCAGAGAACATTACCGCTGAGGTGGATAGACTTACCAGAATCCTGGTTCAAGAACAGGGTAAACCATTTACCGAAGCGAAGGGCGAGGTCATGGGATTTGTCAACGTACTCGACTATTATGCATCGATATGCGGTTCGTTGCACGGCAAAACCCTTGAGCTGGAAGGTATAGGAAAGGGTCTGACATTCCGGGAACCAATAGGCGTGTGCGGGGCCATAATTCCATGGAACATGCCCATCCTTATCATGGCCTGGAAGACGGCCCCGGCTCTAATCACCGGTAACACCGTTGTCTTAAAACCCTCGAGTGAGACGCCTTTATGTAACTTGAATATAGCATCTCTCTTTCAAAAGGCTGGTTTACCTCCTGGTGCCCTCAACGTGGTGACTGGGACGGGAATAAAAGCAGGAGAGCCGCTGGCATCCCATAGTAAAGTGAGAAAGATTTCATTCACAGGAGCCTCATCCACTGGGAAGAGAGTCGCCTCACTAGCCGCACCCGCCCTCAAGCACATAACCCTTGAGCTGGGTGGAAGCGACCCTTCGATAGTATGCTCTGACGCGGATCTTGAAAGAACCGCGGAAGGCATTGTAAAGGCACGCTTCTATAACTGTGGTCAGGCATGCACCTCCTTAAAAAGGTTGTACGTTATGGAGGACGTCGCCGATCGCCTAACAGAGCTTCTCCTCTCTAAGATATCATCTCTAAAAGTGGGAAATGGTATGGAGAAGGATGTAGACCTTGGTCCTCTGATCAACAGGACACAAAGATCCAAAATGCTCGATCTGATAAAAGAATCCTCGACTGAAGCAAATGTTCTATGCGGCGGAGATCTTCCCCAGCGTGAAGGATATTTCTTCAATCCGGCACTAGTCGTTGATGTGCCTGCTACTTCACGACTGATGAGGGAAGAAGTCTTTGGCCCAATTTTACCTATGACAAGGGTGGAATCGGTTGAGGAAGCCTTGGAATTGGCCACAAAGACAAACTACGGCCTAGGCGCATCGGTCTGGACAAATGACCTTGGCACGGCAAGAACCTGTGCCCACGCCTTCAAATCAGGAATGGTCTGGGTAAACATGCACTTAAGAGTGCCTGCAGAGGCGCCTTTCGGCGGTGTCAAAGAAAGTGGCCTAGGTCGCGAGAACGGCACAGAATCCATTGAGGCATATACAGAGTGGAAAACAGTCATCTTGGGGTGACCATCATTTATTTATTCCTCTTCACGATAATCGCGACGGTAATATGGCCTATCCTGTAAGAGACAGCACCAGCATAAGTATCGATGACGGCACAGTCACCGTACGAGGTTGGGTCCAGGAGATACGGAATCTAGGCGGTATATCATTCATTCTCATTCGTGACCGAAATGGAATAATACAGATAACCGCACCTAAGAAGAAAATTAATCCCGATCTATTCAAACAACTCACCTCCCTGTCACGGGAATCGGTGGTGTCTGTGAGCGGAGAGGTCAAAACCAGCGATCAAACCAAATTGGGTCTGGAGATAATACCGTTATCATTAGAGATACACTCAGTCGCTGAGAGCCCGCTTCCACTAGGTGTAGTGGACAAAGTTAACGTGGAATTCGATACCCGCCTTAACCATCGTTTTATGGATCTGCGAAAACCGGAAGTCAAAGCCATATTCGAACTTAAATCACTGCTTTGTAAACTCATCAGCGAAAAGATGGCGGAACTTGATTTTATGCAAGTCCAGACACCCAAAATAGTAGCCACCGGTGCTGAGGGGGGCGCAACACTGTTCCCAATAGAATATTTTGATAAAAAAGCGTACCTCGCACAGAGTCCCCAACTTTATAAGCAGATGCTCATGTCAACCGGTATGGACCGCGTATATGAGATCGCTCCAGCGTTCAGGGCCGAGCGTTCCAATACAGTCCGCCACGTATCTGAGTTCATCTCATTCGACGGTGAGTTGGCCTGGATCAGAAGCCAAAAAGACGTAATGGCAGTGATTGAAGAAGTTATGCAATACACTATTTCAGGAATAGCGAGTAGAGGTACAAAGTATCTGGAGGTTATAGGTGCCGAAGTAACCATTCCCAAAGCACCATATCCCATTCTAAGTTACTCAGAGTGTCTAGATATGTTGATGGGGGAGGGAATGGAAATCAGTGAGGGGGAGGACTTCGGTACTGAGGGCGAGCGGCTCATAGGGGAAATTATGAGCTTGCGGGGCAATGATATGTATTGGATTGTGGAGTACCCGAAAGCGGAAAAGCCCTTTTACATTATGGAAAAGGAGGGCACAGCATTCTCTTACTCTTTTGATCTGGACTATCGTGGCCAGGAAATATCCTCTGGTGGTCAAAGGGAGCATCGCTATGAGAGGCTCGTCACTCGCATGAAGGCTAAAGGCTTGAATCCAGAGAGTTTTGGTCCATATCTAGAATCGTTCCGTTATGGTATGCCCCCTCATGGGGGATGGGGTATTGGTGTGGAAAGATTATTAGTGAACATGCTTGGGCTTAATAACATCCGAGAAGCCATATTGTTTCCACGTGATGTTCATCGCCTCATCCCCTAGCCACTTTCGCTCAACCCACAAGCAAGCATATTTAGATTCTATACGATACCGCTGACATGGGAGATATCTATGAGCGCGAGCTAAAGAACCTACTAAGCGCCGACGAGAAGACCCTTGACAAAATGCTGAGAACATGCGATGAAGAGGAAAGGTTGGGATATCGGACAATCTCATGTAACCCTTTCATGATGGTAAGGGCCGCTGGTTCATTCGGGTCTGACCTCGTGGCCATGAGATGGGACATAGCCTTTCCCATTGAAGTCAAATCATCCATACATGATGTACTTCATTTCAGTAGCAGCCCTCAACTTATGGAGCAGGCTGATAGAATGTCCGAAGCTTGTGCGAAAGCCGGTCTGATACCGGTATATGCATACCGCCTAAAAAAAATACACGGCGACCCTTGGCGTCTTTTTTCGCTTCCAATGGATACTCAGTTCAAAGGCCGACATGCATTACTACAGAGATATCTCCCCCCTATTGAGAAAAATAATAATGGCAATCTTATAATGCGATGGAAAGATGGTGTTAAATTATCTTCATTATTAGCTTATCTTGAATTCTTACGAGCTGGGGAGTGAGGAGGCCGTCAGCACTCATG
>DUKW01000162.1 GCA_013329105.1 Candidatus Methanomethylophilaceae archaeon
CATCCGTGGCGCGGATGGCCAATGCCAAAGAGTCGCCTACGAAGTCAGCAACATCTTGCACCTGGGGAGAACAATAATTATGAGCAAGTATTAGGGCATCCCTATCTGCCTTCAGAGTCTGGATGCGTTTTGTAACGTTCATCGATCCGTGCACGGATTGAATCGTATAAAACAATTTGCTGATTCTCGTAAAAGGCTCAAGGCGAACTGTTTTTCTAATGTGATTCCTTAACCGATTATGATGAGCGACAAAGAGGCCATTGCGGGATCATTCTTCAAATGCAGTAACAGGGATCGCGCTGCTTTCGAAGCGGGCATCAAAATGGCCACCGTGTATCACCAGTTTATCGGTACTCCGGTATCCAAACAAAACGTTGAGATATTAGAAAAAGCGATAGAGGAGACGATAAAAATCCAGCCTTATGTGGAGAGTGTGAGAGTGAGTATATCCAGAGAGGGTCTGGGCAACAAAGAGGATCAGTATACATACTCTTCCTTAAGTGGAAAGATGCTAGACGTAAATCTAGTCATATCTCTAAGTGGAGTAAGAGTGAGTGCCTCGATGCACTATATTCCCGAATTAGACTACCCTCTTATGTTTGTAGAGTCGGTAGAAGAGATCTAAACCTATTGCATGATTTTATTAATCTAGAAAACTATTACGATATTCCTTACTGGTTAATTTATTCGTCTCGAGAATATGGTGAATATGATGGTCACTAATAATAAAATAGGTATCACAGGGCTTCCGGGCGCGGGAAAGACTCACGCTCTTATGAGAGTTATAGAGATGCTTGAAGAAGAAGACCTGACCATTGGCGGGGTGATAACAGAGCCAATCGTTGACGGGCGCAAAAGGATTGGTTTCACCGTAAAAGACTGGCTCACTGGTGAGACCACTGTATTCGCCCATGTTGACATTCAGAGTAAGATTATGGTAGGGAAACTCGGTGTAGATCTAAAACGGCTTGAAGAGGTGGGGGTCAAAGCCATAACCCGTGCCTGTGAAGAGACCGATGTTATCGTGATCGATGAAGTGGGAAAGATGGAAGTAGAAAGCCCAGTGTTTGTAGATGCTGTCAAACAAGCATTGGACACTGAGAAACCTATGTTACTTACGCTGCATAAAAAATCAAGGAACCCTCTTTTACAAGATATACGAAGAAGAGATGACGTCCGCATTCTGGAGGTTACCCCTACTAACCGCAACCTTCTTCCCTACAAGATAATCAGACTTATGAATGGAGAAATCATTTGAAGGTCGACAGAATTATCATAAAAGAGGGTTCAACCTCATTTACCGTGCCTCGGGAGCACTCTCAAAAGGGTCCCGGGAGCAGGGGTGAATCGGTATTTTTCAACCGCCAGATGGCTTTCAATCGCGATGTGAGCATTATGTTTCTCCGCTCCCTCGACCAAAAAATGCGCATTGTAGACTCTATGTCTGCCACTGGCTCCAGGGCACTTCGGATAGCGAACGAGGTACCAAGCGTTTCTGTGGTTGCCAATGACATCGATCCTCGGGCCGCTAAGATGATAGAAGACAATGTACGATTGAACGGTTTGAACAATGTGACAGTCACTAATGAAGATTTATCATGTCTCCTTTCAAGGGAGGTCTTTGATTATGTTGATCTTGATCCATTCGGTTCACCGATGCCGTTTTTCCATGCTTCGATAAGGGGTGTTAAACGCCACGGGATCCTTGCCCTGACCGCTACCGATACGGCTGTGCTCGCAGGAGCAAGAAGAAGAAAATGTGAGAGGAGATATATGGCCCGTCCTCTTAGTGGACCGATCTGTCACGAGGCAGGGCTGCGCATACTCTTAGGGTCACTGGGAAGAGAACTAGCTCGTTTTGATCGCGGTATGGTCCCCCTTCTCTCATTCTATAGTGACCATTATTTCCGTGTTCATGTAAGATGTCTTGCAGGAGCTGCCAAGGCAGACGAGACATTGGAACAGATAGGATGGATGTCTTATGACCGCAAAACACTCCGACGCAGTGTGTCCTGCGACCCGGAAGAACATCCCTATGGGCCCATGTGGCTAGGTCAGCTACATGATCCATCCACGCTGAATGCTATGCGAAGCGATGAGGGGTTGGAAGAGCCTCGCCGATGCGCACGAATGCTCGAACTGTGGCGAGAAGAACTCAACACTCCTCTTACATATGAAGTGTCAGAACTTTCATCCTTCTTGAAACTACCTACACCACCTATAGATCGTCTCATCAGAAAACTGCAAGAAAATGGAAGTGGAAGTCGGAACCATATTTCCCCCACAGCATTTCGTAGTACACTACCGCTGGAGAAGATACTGGAATGTTATAGAGAGGTTGTAGAAATTGATAACCTTTAATACCGTTGAGACATTCCTAGCGTGCGAGCATGAAAACTCTCGCTATAATCGGAGCCCAATGGGGTGATGAGGGCAAAGGGAAGATTACAGATTGCCTTGCCCAGGAAGCAGATATCATCGTCCGTTTTCAAGGAGGTAATAACGCCGGCCACACCATCCAGATTGGGGATGACATCTTCAAGTTACATCTTTTGCCATCGGGCATCTTGCGACAGGGAAAGACAGCCGTGATAGGCAACGGCGTAGTCATTGACCCCGAAGGACTTATGGATGAGATACGCTTGGTCAAAGAATCGGGAAGGAATCTGGACGGACTTCGCATCTCTGATCGCGCCCACATAGTATTAAACTACCACCGTAAACTGGACGGTGCTGAGGAGCGTTATCGCGGTGATAAGAGCGTTGGTACCACAAAACGAGGTATAGGGCCTTGTTACCAGGACAAGATCGCCCGCTATGGATTCCGTGTATGCGATCTCCTTGAAGAAGACACCTTACGCGAAAAGGTCCCTCCAATCCTAGCAATGAAGAAGGATCATCTGGGGCTCGTAGGAGAGTCATGTCAATGTACCGATGAGATGTTGATAGACAGGCTCCTAGGTTGGGGCGAAGCGCTTCGCGAATACATTTGTGACGTCTCTGTCCTTATAAACGATGAGATCGCCGCCGGTAAGAAAGTATTGTTCGAGGGCGCCCAGGGTGTCATGCTTGACATAGATCACGGTACATATCCTTTTGTGACCTCCTCCAACACCGTCGGTGGCGCAATATGCACAGGTGCTGGCATAGGGCCTAAGCTTATCGATGAGATAATTGGTTGTCTCAAGGCCTACACTACCCGCGTAGGCGAGGGCCCAATGCCCACCGAATTGCATGGCGAACTAGGGAATTATATAATGAAAAAGGGTGGTGAGTTCGGTACCACCACCGGCCGCGGACGGCGCTGTGGATGGCTGGACCTGGTAGTCGCCAAACATGCAGTGCGGATAGGCGGTATAAACTCTTGGGCCATAACAAAACTGGATGTGCTTAATGGGATGGAGACTATCAGAGTTTGCACCCATTATGAACTGAATGGAGAGCGCATTGACTACTTCCCTGCTTCTCTGAAAAAGTTAGAGCAGGTCGAGCCTGTATACGTCGACTTACCGGGTTGGGAGACTTGGGATGGCCGCTCAGAAGAGCTTGCCGCCCAAGGTTATGATGCGCTCCCTCGTGAGCTCAGGGATTACGTGAAATTCATCGAGAAGGAGACGGGTCTCCCTGCCGACATCATAAGCATCGGCAAAAGGAGAACCGAGACCATTGATCGACGTAAAAAATGGTGGGCTTAGTCGAGTGTCGCCCGACGAAACAGATGCTCTTTGCCGAACGGCATTGTTGCGTCTATACCTACCTTGAACGTTGTGCCTTCCGAGCTCGGATCCAACGAAGAGCCTGCTGCATTAGGTACCAACAAGATTCTGCTGCCTTGGAACCTTGTCGCCACGGCCCACTCCACATTACGATCATCAAAAATGTCTACATCTTCGTCGACTACTATCACCTGCTTCATTGATGGGTGACCACTAAACGCCGCCATTATTGCATTCATACCGTCACCCTCCTTATTTTTACTTATTGAGACTACGCCATGGAGCCAACAACAACCCCCTTCCGTTAGGCGTACAGCATGTGTACGAGGCACTACCTGACGGACTGTGCGGAAGATCACAGGTTCACGGGGCATCCCCATGAAGAGATAATGCTCATTACCCCCAGGCAACAGAAGATGAAACAGAGGATCATTGATGTGGTAGATCTTTTCCAACTCGATAATCGGCTGGCGACGTACATGGTCATATGTTCCCGTTATGTCCACAAACGGCCCCTCATCTATCTCCTTGGCCGTTAGCCTACCCTCCATTACGATATCACAATCGGCTGGAACAAATATACCACCAGGTGTTTTGGCAAGTTTCATCGGTTCACCCATAGCCAAAGACCGCAGGGCGCTGGCCACCTCAAACTCATCGACGGCATAGTCTAGAGAGCTCGCCGCTGCTAGCAATGCACAGGGGCAGAGGCCTATACATATCGCAACTCTGAGCTCTTCACCCTTCTCAATGGCAGCACGGTGCATAGTGTAAAGATGGCGTGGCACCAGTCTCACCGCTAATCGATTCCTATCTATCACCATCATACGATGGAATGAGACATTCCTTTTTCCTTCATACTCAGCAACTATGACCCCGGCGGTTATATACCGGCCTCCATCGCCTGGAAAGTATTTGGGTATGGGTAAGGAGATCAGATCAGGATCCTCAACATTATCCATCCATTCACCGCGATCGACCACCTCAAATGGGCGAGGCGAAGACACAGCATTCATAAGAAGCGAAGTTATGTCCTTTACTTTTACACCCATATACCTGGCTATCTTATCCCTGGTTGAGAAAAGATTGCCGATGGCTTTTCCGCCACCAAGGTTCTCGAATATAACGGTACGCGATTGGTCCTCCATCAGCAATCTGGTCACATCAGTACTCATAGGGTCGATATGATCAGATATCACTAGAGGCTCTTCTTTTATACGGGAGAGAGAAGCCCTAATTGCCATAGGTGGTAATCTGCTTTCACCCTTATATTAGCGTTTGATGCTCTAGCAATACTATTATAGAGAGGTGCTCTTCATATCCTAGATGCTCAGAGAGGACGTCGAACGGACTATTCAGAAGTTTGCACTGCAGAATGCTGTTTTCTACAAAGGCATAGCCAACCCCAAAGCTGTAGTGGGAAAAGTAATGGGAGAATGCCCAGAGTTGAGAACTGATTCTAAAGAGATCATTCCCCTTATAGAACGAATTGTCCATGATGTCAACACACTCTCTTTCGAAGAGCAAAAAGTGCTCTTGAAAGAAATAGACGCTTCATTACTTCATAAAGAGAAAAAGGAGAGACGGACAGAGCTACCGGAATTGAATGGCGTGAACGGACCGGTGGTCATGCGTATTGCCCCCGGTCCATCAGGCCCTCTCCATCTAGGGCATTCACGTGTGGCAATACTTAACGATGAATACGTCAGGCGTTATG
>DUKW01000018.1 GCA_013329105.1 Candidatus Methanomethylophilaceae archaeon
AGTCATGTAGATGTCAAAGAATTCTTAGAATCCAACTGGAGAAATCTCTCCTTGGGCGCGGGACTAGACCCAAAAAGAGCGGAGATTATAAGCAATGGCGCAGTCTTCAAATCCGGGTATGAGAGATTATTGACCAAGCTTTTTGATACAAGAATGAACTGGGAGATCTAGACGGTTACGTCACAACTCGATAAAGCAATGAGATCTTATTATTGCCGGCGGTGTCTTCTGCATATATTGTGAAGGGGTATGTGTTATTTGGTGACAGGGAAAGGGTATAGCTATAGGTATTGTTACCAACATATTCCATTGGGTATTCTTCTTCTGATACTTTGATTATCACATTATCGATTTTTCCGTTATCTGTCACCACCACATTGATCACGCCCCCTAAATCGCCACTGACCTGGACTGTAAATGTGTCGCCTAGAAGTTCCACTTCATTGCCATCGTAGAGGAGTGTTGGTTTTGATATCTCTGGGCTCACATGATCGCTCACAGGTGGATTCATACAGATTATCCAAACAGCCAGGAAGAGCATGAAGAACATTATGTAATTGCCTAACATCGATTTCCTCTCGATGTTATCTACATCAAGACGGAGCAGACGAAGGATCGTTCCCAATGCCCCAATACTTACCAAAAAAAGTAGTAATCCTCCGTATACTCCTACAAACTCTGTAAGAAAAAATGCGAAAACCCCCAGAATAACGGCCAAAAGGGAGGTAACGGCAGCGACCTTTGTGGTACGAATGTCGTTGATCAAGAACTCCTCCTCATCGAACTCCGGAGGTATGAACTCATATTCCTCCTCCTCCTTCTTAGGAGTTCTCCTTTTCTTCTTGGCCATGCAACCTCAAACTACACATGTATTATAAAGGTTTTTGAGCTTTTAGGCGGATGCTATGGGAAGGTGTTAATATGCTATTTCAGTTTCAGTTACCCCTTCCCCCTTATTTTAAAAAGGTTGATAGAGATATCATGAGAGGATAATATGGCCAAGATAAGTCTAGAAGAATTACCAGGAGTGGGTCCAGCTATATCAGAGAAACTCCGCGAAGCAGGATATAATGACATAATGGCCATTGCCGTAGCATCACCGAAGACACTTGCCGAGGAGTGCGACATCGGTGAGAAGAAGGCACAGGACATTATCGAAGGCGCCAAAATGTACGCTGATGTTGGTGGTTTCGAGAGCGGCGAGGAGATTATGGAACGGAGGAAAAGCATCCTTAAGCTCACCACAGGGTCTAAGGCCTTTGATGAACTTATGGGGGGAGGCTTGGAGACCCAATCTATCACAGAGTTCTACGGTGAGTTCGGGAGCTGCAAGACCCAGGTCTGTTTTCAATTAGCAGTAAATGCCACGATGCCTGTAGAAAAAGGAGGTTTTGACTCCGAGGTCATAATGATCGACACCGAGAATACATTCCGACCAGAGAGAATAATTCAAATGGCAAACCACTTGGGCTTGGATCCCATAGAGACCTTGAAGAAAATACATGTTGCCAGAGCCTTCAACTCACATCACCAGATACTTTTGGTGGATAAAGCTGCAGAGCTAGCTAAAGAACGAAATGTCCGACTACTGATAGTCGACTCTCTAACATCCCATTTTCGTGCTGAGTATGTAGGGCGTGGAACTCTTGCCGAAAGACAGCAAATACTGAACCGTCACATGCATGACCTTCTAGCGTTCGCCACCGTTAACAACGCACTGATAGCGGTGACGAACCAGGTCTCAGCAAAACCGGATGCTTTCTTCGGTGACCCAACAAGACCTATCGGCGGCCATATAGTAGGTCACACAGCAACATTTCGTGTCTACCTTCGCAAAGGCAAGGCTGGCAAAAGGATAGCAAGACTGGTGGATTCCCCTAACCTTCCTGAAGGAGAGGCGGTCTTTACGGTATCAGAAGATGGTATAATAGATTGAAACACCTATGGGGCCTACATGGATCCCTTTCTTTTTGAGCTCTCAGGTGAGCACCCCTCTATGCCTCTAGCCGAGGCTTTAACCCTGATATCCATTCACTCTCCTTTACGAATGATAGAAATCGGGCCTGGATATCTTGTATCTGAGATGGAAAGAGGAGCCTTGGACACCATAGCAGAAAGAGTCGCCCTCACACATCGCATAGGCTGTCATTTATTCACCTGTCATCCCTCTGAGTTGCTGATAAGAGCAAAGAGAATACGACTTCCGGAGGGCACATTCTCAATAAGGCTAAAGAGGTTCGGAGGGTCCATGCCTTCTATTCAACCTAACGATATTATCCGCAAACTGGGTGCTATCTTCGCCTCCAGCAATAAAGTAGACCTGGAAAACCCCTCTCTTGAGGTAAGAGTCTTCGTCTCAGATCGAATCAGCGTGCATATAGTCGAAAAGACCATCGACAGAGCGTCTATGGATTCTAGGAAGGTTGCACTGCGTCCTTACTTTTCGCCCATTTCCCTGCACCCGAGGTACGCAAGAGCATTGGTAAATCTCACAGGCGCCAAAAAAGGTGAGAGGGTATTGGATCCTTTTTGCGGTACTGGCGGGATACTCTTAGAGGCTGCTGATATGGGTTTGATACCGATTGCCAGCGATATATCCAAAGATATGGTTGATGGATGCCGGGAAAACCTAGAACATTTTGGTTATGAACTTTATGAAGATGCCGTTTGCGATGTGGCGGACATTGCTGACATTTTTGGCAAAGTGGATGCTGTTGTGACCGACCCGCCATACGGCCGATCGACAAGCACAGGGGGGGAGCCCTTAGATGAACTTTATACGAGAGCATTGTCCGCATCACATAGAGTCCTTAATTGTGGCGGCAGCATCGGGATAGCCCTTCCCCATGAAATGTCAAAAACGAAGGGTTTTCGGGATCAGTATCATTTCTCACAGAAAGTGCACAGATCTCTTACTAGGCATTACCATGTATTAAGGAAGAAATAGGATCAGCCAGCCTTGATAGGTATCGGGGTGAAGCAGAGGAGGAATAGAACCAGCGCACCAATGGCCATCCACTTACGTCTTTTGTCCAATGGGGTAATGTCATTTAAGGGCGGTGGATGTACGACTCCTAGGAGAAATATAAGGAATGCGAAGATAAGCCAGCCAGGATAGTATATTGACATTGATAGAAGACCAATGACACTGATGATGGCCAAATAACTGGACTTCTCTCCCAATGCCGCACGGGCTATGTGACCGCCATCAAGCTGTCCAGCAGGGAGAAGATTTATCCCTGTAACGAAGAGGCCTAACCATGCAGCAAAGAGGGTGGGGTGTATATACATTCCCTGAATGGATGGAAAGAGTATACTTACCACATCCATGATGATTGGAAAGCCTAAGGATACTGATGTCATCCCCGCAATATTTTCGGCCACTGGGACTGCACCTGTCGCGGTGAGGTGAAACCCAATGAACAACATCGGAACTGCAACCAAAAAGCCTCCCAACGGTCCAGCAAGACCTATATCCAAAAGGGCCTTGCGGTTGGGAATCGGTTCCCTTATGGATATAAAGGCACCGAATGTGCCAATGGGTGGTATCGAAGGTATAAAAAACGGTAATGAGGCGTTGAGCCCGTGTTTATGAGAGACAAGAAAATGTGATAGCTCATGAGTCCCAAGTATCAGTAGTAAAGGTACTGCAAAATATAGAGCACCATAAAGTAAGTTCTCCAAACGGAATATACCCGGACTACCAACATAACTACTCCAAAGTAGTGACCCTGATACTGCAGTGGTAAAGAATGTGATCAATAACATTATCTGATTAATCCTGACAGAGCGTGTGCTTATGGGCGGGGTCTTGACAATGCCTATGTGCAATTTTCCGTTACTGTGCATGATTGTTGCAACAAACCCCATCTGACGCAGGTTCAGTCTCAGTGCCTCAAAATCATCTTCCAGAGAACCAGTGCTTGCGCCTACAACAAATAAAGCTCCCTCGGGGAGAACCCTGATTTCATAGATGGTAAAACGTCTTCCCACCTCTTCCCTCAATTTTTCCAGGGTTTCCTTTCCAGAAGGCATAATACCTCCGCATAGCATCCAATATCAATAAAGTTACCGAGCGTGACGGCCTCCACAAACAATTTGAATACCTAAAGGAATGCCAGAGCGTGAAGGGGTTTCTCCAATTATTCCGTCTTGGCAATTGCTTTATGGGAGTCGTGGGTTTAATAGTATCAGCTTTTATAGCAGTCGGTAGTGAGCTCATCAACTACTGGCAGGACACGGCAATCGCTTCTCTGGTCGTTCTGTTCTTCATTGCTGCAGGTAATACTTTAAATGACTATATAGACAGGGATGTGGATCGCATCGCCCACCCACAAAGGCCCATTCCTTCCGGACGTGTAAAGGCTGAGACTGCGTTGGGACTGGCAGTCGGAGCATTTGTTTTTTCTCTGGCGATTTCGTTCTTTCTTAGTCCTGAGGCAACCGCTGTCGTGATCATTGCTATTGCACTCATGTTGGCCTATGAGATTAAATTCAAACGTGTGGCTATGATTGGAAACATAATGATTGCGTTGCTCACCAGCATGCTGTTCATACTGGGAGGCGTGATAGTGGGAGAGGTCAGTAACATCCTAGCGATAGCAGGAATGGCGTGGGTGGTAACTGTTGGCCGAGAAATTACCAAAGATATCGAAGATATGAAGGGTGATTTTGATCGCAAGACTCTACCCTTGGTCATAGGCGCCCGCAATGCCAGCCTCGTAGCAGCGATCTGTTATATCATTGGGGTTACCTTGAGCATACAGCCCGCTATAGAGGGCATTTTTAATCAACTATATTTACCAGTAGTGCTGGTTGCCGATGCAATATTTATATACAGCGCCCTGATTCTTTTCTCTAACCCATACAAAGGTCAGAAATTTGCTAAGACGGGAATGATGGTGGCATTACTAGCATTCATACTCGGAGGATTTTGATGACTGTAAAGGAATACTTACTGGAAAAAATGTCTCATGGAACTATACATATGACACTCATCGATCCGGCCAAGCAACCCCCTGAACTTGCTGCCAGGATAGCGGCTGATGCAGAGGAGCTGGGAACGACCGCCATTATGATCGGGGGCTCCACAGATGTTACTCAGGAAAATCTTGACAAGACAGCACTTGCTATCAAGGATGAAGTGAAGGTTCCCCTTATCTATTTCCCTTCCGGTGCCAACGCCATATCTCCACACTGTGACGCAATATACTTTATGAGCATGCTAAACAGCCGCGATCCCCAAATGATTATTAGGGAACAGGCTAGGGGAGCGCCCATAATTAAAAAACTGGGCCTCGAACCTATATCAATGGGATACATAATAATAGAGCCAGGCATGAAAGTGGGTGAGGTCGGCAAAGCTGATGTTATCAAAAGGTTTGACATAGACGAGGCACTGAGTTACGCACTTGCAGCAGATCTGTTAGGAATGAGCATGGTTTACCTCGAGGCGGGTAGTGGGGCAGATAGGCCTGTCCCATTGGAGATGATAAGTAAGGTGAGGGATACCATTTCTGTTCCACTCATTGTAGGTGGAGGTATAAAAAGCGCAGATATCGCAACAAAAATAGTGAGGGCTGGTGCCAACGCGGTCGTCACTGGAACAGTGGTAGAGAGTGACAGTTTCCGTGAATCTCTGAGAGAGATTATCACATCCATACGGTCTTGCACTTAGATCAGGTTCAACAACATTCTATGGATACGAATATCCGTGGAAAGTTCGGGATGAAAAGACGTGGCTAGAGTTTTGCCTTGACGTACCATGACTGTTTTCCCATACAATATGGCCAATGGCCGACATTCTCCCCAAGTGGCTTCGATCACAGGGGCACGAATAAAGACCGCCGGGAACTCTCCCTCCAAACCTTCAATATTCAAGCCGGCCTCGAAAGACTCTCCCTGTCTCCCGAAAGTATTCCTCCTCACTTTCATGTCCATGATCCCTAAGAGCTCTGTATTGCTCCTTTCTACCTGAACATCCCCCTCCTTTGCCATCAGGATACAACCTGCACAGGTACCCATTATTGGAACCCCCTGATGAGCCATGTCCCGTATGGCATCTGTCATTCCGAACCTTTTCATAAGTTTGCTTATGGTGGTGCTCTCACCACCAGGAATCACGAGACAGTCCAATCCTTCCAAGTCTTTGCGATTGCGGACTTCGAATACCTCACCAGCTCTGCCCTCGCTACGCATGGCCTCTTTTAAAGAGTTTATGTGCTCGAGTGCAGCGCCTTGTAATGAGAGGACTCCTGCTCTGATCCTATCAGTCATAGTTTCCTCTTTTATCTATTATTATCTTAGCTTTGGATGTGTAATCCTCACTCCCTGGAGGGCGGAAGAGTACCCTTGGCATCTCTAGAAGTTCTTCATTTATGCTGTATTCGATTTCAGGTATGGACAACAATGCGTCCAGGACCTTTTCCTTTAAAATATCGCTTTGATCAAGAGATTCCAAACAGAACGTCAACCTGTCCTTATATCCCGCACGATCAATGATTACGTGATAACTAATGATCTCAGGAAATCGGAGCACTGCCTCGTCGAAGAGCAGAGGGTATACTTTCTGACCGAGCCCGATCTTTGTCATGAGGTCCATACGCCCACTAGGCTTCGCGATACGATGGTTGAATCTCGTCCCGCAATCACATCCCGGTGGGTAGAGAGCACTTATATCTCGTGTGCGATAACGTATCAACGGTGTTGCCTCAGCTGTAAGACTGGTCACGATGAGTTCACCTTTTTCGCCATAAGGAAGGTGCTGACCCGTGTCTGGATCTATGATTTCAAAGAGTAGATTGGCTTCGTCTGTATGAAGACCGACTCTCTGGTCGCACTCCACAGCACAGGCCAACCCAAACTCTGTCATACCCCATACATCGAGTACTGGACAGCCCCACGCGTTCTGCAGAGTATTACGCATGGCCTCAGAGAGCGGTTCGGCTGCGGATATGATCTTCTTTATCCCCATACTCTTAAGATCTACCTTCTCTCCCGCCAATACAGTTACGCGATAAATGAAGGATGGTAAACCGATAATAAATGTGGAGTTATTGACCACGATCGTTTTCATCTGCTCTTCGATATCCACACTGGATGAGGAGGAGGAACCAAAACCGGCCACTAAACAGGCACCCGCCATCATGAGGCTGGGGTCCCAGGCACCGACAGTAGGGAACATTATATGAAGCACGTCGCCCTTTTTCATGCCCACATTCATAAGAGCTGACGATATTATGTCTATCTTAGCCAGCAGGTCTTCTCTGGTATAGAACACCCTCTTTCTTACACCAGTAGTCCCTGTGGTGCTGAATGCTCTTTCAGTCTTGGTAACTGAGACACATAAGAAATGCATTGGCTCCGCCGCCATCTGTTCCGGCGTAGTCATGGGTATACGCACTAAATCATCATAGCTACGTATGTCCTCAGGTGATACGCCCGCTTTACGGAAATAATCACGGTAGAAAATCGAGTTCTCCTGGGTATATCTCATTTGCTCTCGTACACGGAACAACTGATATTCTTGGAACTCCTCAGGACCTACCTCATCCAATTTATTGACACCTAAGGCTTTTCGAAACTCTGGATGTTTCTTGAATGTCTCCATCGCCTTTATAGCCATCCATTCCTCAAGGGGGTTTTTGCAATCTTCAGGTATTCTATTAGAAAGCAACTTCCTTCTAACAATGGCAACCTTTACCTTCTCCCAGGCACTCATAATTCTGTAATCCAATGGTTACTTAATAATACTACTGAACTATCCGTTAATGATCAAGAAAAAGCAAAGAGGAAAAGATAATCCCTTTGTAGAGACATTTTACTGTATGAAAGAAGCATGGCCTAAGATATCCACTTATTTACAGGACGATCTCCGCCTTAGAGGAGATGCTGTTGGTATAAGATTCATTAAGGATACGTCCGACATCTCTTCGCTTTCCTGCGAACTCTTGAAGGAAACTGCCGTATGCCATATGATTCTACGTGCCCGCTACGATGGTTCGAAAGGTATCACCGCTGCAGACGCTAATGCAATGCGATGTGTATGGGGGGCGTCGGCGATGGGATTGATTAGAACGCCACCGAGACTCCGCAACGGTCTGCTTTATTTGGGTTTCGTCGCCGATTGCGATACAGGAAGAAGAATGCATTCACGAATGGGTATTATTGGCGATGATGGAAAAGAATACAAAATGATCGAGGTCTTTCCGTTGTCATACGCCTCCGCTGATCCAGATGTAATAGTAATATATGGAAGTCCGGGGCAAATGCTCCGCCTTATCATAGCTTACAATTATATGAAGGGGGAGGGCATATGCAATCCCGTGACGGGTCAGGCTTCGGTGTGTGCATCAATTGCCAGAGCGCAGGGAAAAGGGGAGACGTCTCTAGATGTTCCATGTATGGGCGACCGAATGTACGGCCTTGTCGCTGATGATGAAATGGTCTTTGTCACTCCGGCAAGCTCGATGGAGTCTGTGGTACATGGTCTTAAAGCCACAAGACCGCTTGCTCCTTATCCCTTTCGTCCCAATACCAACTCTGTCCTTGAATTCCCCCCTCATTTCATACCGGATAAGACAGAGTTGGAATAGTTTTGACTTTCAGCGCGAATTGTAAATATAGGAAAAACATAATGGAAAATGAAAGATCGGAGTGAGATGATAATATGGTACTGACCCCGGAAATGGCTAGAGCAGGCGTGACGCCACAGATGCTGTCGTCGACACATCGATTTAAATGTCCCAATTGTGGCAAAGAGTTCAGCATGTTCCAGTCTCGGGCTATCGCCTGTAGAGGATGCCCTAACGTGAATCAAGATTGCAAATTTGTCCGCTGCGTCCACTGCGACAAGGAGTTCCCCGTACTGGGTTTTGTAGTTAACACAAAGGAAAAAGAGAAGTTCCTCTCCAAGTATATGGGAGGGGTGGTAAATAGACACTATAACAGCTTTGGCTATAATAACCGACGTTGACAGGTTCCACTCGGGCCATCTCAATCTTTTATTTTCTCCCCGAACGGTCTGAACACCTGATGTCTGTATAGAGTTTCCCCACTCTTGTTGTTAACATTAAACAAACAAAACGGTATGAGGCGGCCGTCTGGAGTGACTGTGTGGATGCAACAGCGCTCCCATCTCTCCGTCTCGCCAGTCCAAACATCCTGGAATGCCATAGATGAAATGGTCAGGTAATGAGTCTTTGCCCGATTTACAAAGGCCTTCCAACTGTTATCATCATCATCTGATGGGCCATCCATTGTCTCTTCGATGAAACGCCAAAACTGAGACACCTCTGTACGTGTCTTTTCAGCTATATTATCTGTCGAGCGCGGGGGCCCAAGAGCCATAGTAGTCATAGGGAACAGCGACCCGTCGGGAAGAACCACTGACAATGATTTCATATCACAATGTACGTTAGAACACGATGTAGGTATGAAATTGTCGGCTTTCAACATACCCTTGGTCTGCTCTTCAATCGCTTTGGCCAACTGTGGAAGTGAGACGCGATCGTCGTCGGATGGGTCTATTGGGTAACGGCCAACGTAAAAGATCGGTTGGAAGTGTATACCTTTCACAGTAGGTACGTTCTGGGCAGCGAAACGTATCATCTCTCCTACATTATCCAAATTTATATTTGGTGAGACAGTAACCACCAGCGTTACACCCATACCCACTTCAGCGCAATTCGCCAGCGCCTTTTTCTTTATTTCAAAGAGATCGCGACCGCGGGTCTGGCGGTATATCTCATCGTTAGTACCATCGAACTGGAAGTAAAGGCTGTCGACACCGGCATCTTTCAATGCCTGGAGATATTCTTTGTCTGTTGATATGCGCAGGCCGTTGGTATTGACTTCCACATGCTCGATGCCCATCTCTTTTGCCATAAGCACAATCTCCGGAAGGTCGTCTCTGATGGTCGGCTCACCGCCACTAAGTTGCACACAACGCGGACTGGGCACATAATCGACGACTGTCTTGAGCATCTTATGTATGAGATCCATATCCGGATGAAAACGATAATCGGTATTAGCTCTTGCAAAACAGATAGGGCAGTTCATATTACATAGATTGGTGACTTCTATAACGTTGAGACAGGTATGTTGTTTATGTTGGGGGCATAGCCCACATTCCTGTGGACAGTCCTTAATCTCGGGTATCGCATACTTTTCCGGGGGTTTTTGTACAGCGGCAAAATCATAGAGCCTTTGATAATGGTCGGCTCCTTCCCATATCAATACCTTCCATGTCCCG
>DUKW01000173.1 GCA_013329105.1 Candidatus Methanomethylophilaceae archaeon
CCTAGTGAATCGTGTCTCGTGTATAGAAGGTGTCAAAGAGACGAGGACCAACATGGTCGTGCCCGCCTTCAAAGAGCACGGCGCAACGAAGATAGATTGAACCGCCTGTTCGCGCCTACGAAGCGGGTGATCAAATGGGTGAGGATAAAATGAAACAAGTTTTGGAAGTTTTGGATCAGCTTGCGGAGGACAGCTCCGTACCTCGTAACATTAGGAGGGGCGCTACCGAGGCCAAAGAGCGACTTCTTATGAACGATGAACAGCTCGATGTCAGGGCAGCGAGTGCAATCTTTATGTTGGACGATCTGGCCAACGACCCTAACATACCCCTGCATGGCAGGACACTTATCTGGAACATCATCAGTCAGCTGGAGACAATAAGCCGCCAGGGCTGAGTCTAGCCTTATTTCTCTCCGGCGTGCGTTAGCGCACGCCGGCAATGACGGTATGAGAAGAAGGATGAGCGCATATCGCGCCCATGAAGATTCGTGTTGGAACGCCCCCAGCTAAGGGCTTCTTTTTTATTCGTCTTCGAAGAGATAGAAATTTGGCTCTGAAAAGTGATGAAAGAAAGAGATAACTTCCCCAGCGGCTTTGATGTGCGGATAAACATATTTCGTTCGTTCAGAGCTGATATTAATTCATCTCCATTCCTCGACAATATCCAAGAAATTCCGAAAAATCTCCATACCGTGTTCGGTATCCTCCACCTCAGGGTGGAATTGCAAACCGAAAAGCGGTCTTTCCTTATGCTCTATGGCCTGCACCTCGCAGACTTCTGATCTTGCAACCACTCTGAAATCAGAGGGAACTCTTCTCACTTCATCGTTGTGGGAGGCCCATACTGTGAATTCGCGGGGAAGCCTTTCAAAGAGTCTGGCATCTTCTGAAACGGCGATCGTCACCTTTCCATACTCCGGGACTTTGGCGGGAGCGGTCTCGCCACCGAAGTGGGTTGACATGAACTGCATACCCGCACAGATGCCGAGAACAGGAACCTCGGCTTTATCGAGATACTCACCGTTATTCCCCATCCTTTCCCCATCCGCCGCCACGCTTGGAGACCCTCCGGAAAGAATGAGGGCGTCGGCATCGGCTATGGACTCAAAGGGCGCTCTGTTGGGAACGATGCGTGTGTCAACGCCAAGGTATCTCAAGACCCTCCACTCCCTATGGGTCCACTGCCCTCCGTTGTCTATCACGTAGACCTTCATCGGCAACCCATGATATACTTCCGATTTAAAGGTCTTCACTCCCACTCGATCGTGGCCGGAGGTTTGTTTGTTATGTCGTAAACCACACGGTTTACCTGCTCCTTCATCTCATTTGTTATGCGCAACGAGATTCGCTCTAGGATCTCATGAGGTATGCGCGAGTAGGAAGCGCTCATGCCGTCTATAGATCGTACGGAACGCACCGCTACAGTTTTACCGTAGACGCGGGCATCGCCATGGACGCCCACTGACTGCACCGGCAGAAGGACGGCAAAATATTGCCAGGGGAATTCCATTATTCCCTTCTTGGCCGCCGTCTCAATCTCATCCTCCACAATGAAGCAGGCGTTACGAACAATCTCGATATTCTCTCTGTTCACCTCACCCAAAACCCGTATCGCCAGTGCCGGACCGGGAAAAGGCTGTCTTTCCGACACTTCCACTCCCAAATAACGGGCTATGACGCGCACCTCGTCTTTATAGAGATCACGTAACGGTTCGAAAAGCTCCAGCTCCATGTCTTTGGGTATGCCTCCAACGTTATGGTGCGATTTGATGGTGTCCCGGAGCTCGTCGCCGCTCTCTATCCAATCAGGCGCAATCGTTCCCTGCACAAGGAAACGAGCGCCAAATTCCCTTGCTTCTCTTTCGAAGACGCGTATGAATCGTTCGCCGATAACCTTTCTCTTCATCTCCGGATCCACGATTCCTTTCAGAGCATCAAAGAATTCATCAGATGCGTCGACGATCTTGTAATTCAGGCCTAAACGTTCAAGCATCGCCTGCACTTCTTCCTTCTCGCCCTTGCGCATGAGACCGGTATCCACGAAAACGGCGAGTAGACGACCGCCGATTGCCTCGTTCACTATGACGGCGGCAACGGTGCTGTCCACACCGCCAGAACAGGCAATTATTGCATTATCCCTTATCGTATCACGCGCTTTCTGGACTTGCTCTTCCACAAATCTTTCTGCGTCAAACATCAGCACAGCTCCTCAGAATCTGCTATCACTTTTTCCGCCATATTTTTACGATATGCGAGAAGACTTTCGGCAACGGAAGGATCGCCGATGGCGATGATCTCCGCTGCCAGCAGGGCAGCGTTCTCACCACGGTCCAGACCGACGGCGGCTACGGGTATGCCTGGAGGCATCTGAACCACAGAAAGGATTGAATCCAGACCCAACTTTCCAGACACAGGTACACCTATTACAGGCTTTATCGTGAATGATGCCACTACGCCCGGCAGTGCGGCGGAGAGACCCGCTATCGCGATGAAGACGTCCGCATCGCTCTTTTTGACAAGCCTCTCGACCCTCTCCGGCGTCCGATGGGCGGAGGCCACCACCATATCTGCATCTACACCAAGCTCATCTAGGAGAGCCTTGGCATTCTTTCCTATTTCTGCATCGCTTTTGCTCCCCATCAAAATCCGGACCTTAGGCATCGTGAATGATGACCGGTTCTTGGTTTATAAAAATTGTTAAGAGTGAGTTTGTTCGAGCGTGCTAAATGCGCCCTTCTCTCCGTTCAAAGGTACTGCAAACGCAGAGTATGGTGGCAGTGTTTAGCATTCTTTTTTGCCGTATAATCTTATATAGGCTCGTACTTTCATAGACCCGGTCGATAATGACAGCCGTCAGGGAAGCCATCGGTAAGATATACAGCTATCTGCGCCCGCACCGGAAACTGATGTTTACCTTCATCTTTTTCCTGATACTGCTGAGCATAATGGATGTCTTTCGCATCTCTCTGATATATCCCATCGCCAACTACGGCATGGGGGTGGAGAGCGGCGGCACCATTCTCGATGAGGTATTCGATTTAATAATACCGGAAGACGGAAATGAGTTTGTCTGGTCCGCCTATCTTCTCCTGGCGTCCACCATCATAGTCGCCGGTCTGGAGGTGATCGTCGCATTCCTCACGGCCCGCAGCTACGCCGTCGTGCGTGACGACATGGACCGTAAGGTTTTTAACATCATACAATCGCAGCCCTACGAGTTCTTCACAAAGAACAAACAGGGGGATCTTCTCTATATAGGCCA
The DNA here is from genome assembly GCA_013329105.1 of Candidatus Methanomethylophilaceae archaeon. GTDB lineage: Archaea > Thermoplasmatota > Thermoplasmata > Methanomassiliicoccales > Methanomethylophilaceae > UBA9915 > UBA9915 sp9915u. The sequence continues at coordinate 3,263 of DUKW01000173.1, forward strand.
GGAAGCAGTCGAGAAATCGGGGATGCTAATAAGATATGTGGCTGGCTTCGTACAGCAGGCGGTTCTGTGCCTCTTCTATCTCTCCCTCCTTCTCCTGCTGTCGGTAAAGATCACCATAGTGCTCATGATCTTTGGTGTAATTTATGTGGTCTTGGTGAAAAAAATCATCTATTCACGCGTGTATAACCACGCCGCCATCATCAATATCTCAAAACTCAAAAAATCGGTTGTTTACAATGAGTTCATCACCGGTATTAAGACCATCATAATAACGGACTCCTCCGAGCACTGGGTCAAACGTTACAACGATGCCGTAACGAAACTCAAGAGAAGCATCACCCGCGGTCAGACATACGGGAGACTACCAAGCGTCGTGAACAACTTTACGGTTTTCTCTATAATGGGGGTAGGCGCCCTCCTCATCTATTATCTGTCGGGCGGCAATCTTCTCGAGCAGCTAGCCTTCTTCGGCGTTTTCGTTCTCGCACTCTACAGACTTATACCGGCCCTCAACAGCGCGCAAACCAACCTTACAGAAATGATCAATAACTATCCAGCGCTGGCCAGCGTGGACTCGCTCATCAGAACGAAATCTGAGGAGAAGACTTCCATGAAAAAGGGTACGCTGCCGTTCAAGTTCGAGGACCGCATCGAATTTGAGGACGTTTCCTTCCATTACGTCGATGCGCCTGAACCGGCCGTCAGGGACCTCTCTTTCGTCATCGGCAAGAACCAAAAAGTGGCGATCGTAGGGTCATCAGGGGCGGGGAAGACGACTGTCGCCAACCTTCTCGCCAGACTTTACGATCCAGACAGTGGCAGGATAAGCGTGGACGGAGCGGATCTTAGAGATATAGATATATCCTCGTACCGCAAGAAGTTGGGTTATATCGGGCTGGAGACATTCATTTTCCACGACAGTATACGCGAAAACATCCGTTTCGGGGGCGACTACAGCGATGAGGAGATCCTAGAGGCTGCTAGAAACGCGGATGCGTTCGAATTTATAATGAAAACCCCGGACGGACTGGATACCATTATAGGCGACCAGGGCATGAAACTGTCCGGAGGGCAGCGGCAGCGCATTGCGATTGCTCGGGTGATACTGCGCAAGCCCGAGATCCTTTTGCTGGACGAGGCCACCAGTGCGCTTGACAACGTATCAGAGCAGAGGGTGATGGAAGCCATAGAGAGGATATCGAAAGACATGACCGTCGTGATCATCGCTCACCGTCTAAGCACCGTGCAGAATGCGAACGTCATCCATGTGCTGAAAGAGGGGGAGATCGTGGAGAGCGGTACGCATGAAGAGCTCATGTCAAACGAGGGAGAATATTATCGCCTATACACCAGATACCGTGAGAGCGCAAGCGGTCGCGGTCTCTCCCCATCGATGAGATGCCAGAGCAAGTGAGACCGTGCTCGTTTTAGAGAGGCGATTTTTTGGAATAAACGCAGGGCGCGCTCCCCATTTACAACTTATTAGGGATGGCCCTATCCGAGTATGCCAAAGACGCCATTGCTCATGGTCTCTGTATCGAAAAAACGCATTCCACCACGCTGTTCTTGCGTTCCCGTTTTGACATTAGAAATCGTTCTCAGAATGTTGTATAAACAAAATGAAAGGGTGTTGGGATAAAGTGTTTTGAAGACCTTAGGTCTTCATGATCGCAACAAGGAATATACCCACAGCGATCAGGGCACCTATGAGTGCAGCGAGAATGTTCACGAACGCTTCCAAGACCACATCCCATAGCGCAACGTCTATTATGTCACTGAATCCGGCCGCATAGGCCCAGGCGACGCCGGCTATAAGACCGACTACCAATAGAATCACGCCCACCGTCCGGCTTTTACCACTGCCAAAGTAAGCGGTGAATATTCCCGCCAATACCATGAACAGCGCAAAGACCAACACTAGGACGGATAGGAAATCCATCAGGCTCATATCCATTTTTCATCTCCTCCTTGTCTTTAGAACTTAATCCCCGTCAATGTTTTGGTGTCCACGACACCAGGCGTCGACCTGATGCGCTCAACCACAACAAGCCCCAGTTTGTTGAGATCCTCGGCCTCGACTTTGGCGATGAGGTCGAACTCGCCGAAGAGAGGAGTCAACTCTACGACCTCCTCTATTTTCGACAACTCGTTGTAGACCTCATGCTCCCGGGAGGGAGTGGTGGTTATAAGCACATACCCAACGGCCATTGACTGTACCTTTCCCTAATACCTCCTGCTCTTTATTTAACTTTTCTTTAGCGTATTTTATTTAATCCCTTTATCTAGGAAGAAAAGGATGCCTTTTTTGAGATATCAAGACGTGGCGCAAAGACCGCGAGATTAAATATCACCTCGTTTTTGAATTTAACCATAACGTAATCTATAAGTATAAGTTATCACATCCCTTTGAGCTGACGATAGATAAACCTATCGTCAACGGGTGAGTCTTATGGATTTTCTGGGGGAAGTTACAGCCATCACCCATGAGGGGCTCCTTATAGTACGGGGCGGAGGCCTTCCTGACGGCGGCGATACCGTCTTCGACGGCCGCAAACGAAAGATTGGCAAGGTCAAAAG
>DUKW01000029.1 GCA_013329105.1 Candidatus Methanomethylophilaceae archaeon
CGTACGAGCACTCCTTTCCTGGTCTTCTGGGACAGACGGGGGTATTTACCCTGGGTGTTGTTTTTTTGGGCATTGTCCTCAACCCGCTCTACACCCACATTATCACCCCAGCTCGATTGTTATCTGTGAGCGGTTGATCCTGACACGGTCGATGTCCGAAAAGCGGACTGTCAGCTCATTTCCTGTCAACGTAACGTCACTCATGTCGATAAAGCCCGTTTGCACAAAAGAAGAAATCGCCCAATTATACCATGCTGTGGGATACGAGCTCTCTATTGTCATCAGGACGCTGCGGTTCAAGGAAGAAGTGTTGCTGGTATAATTGTCTTTTTCGGTCATATTCATCGTTATACCGGCCATGCCGCTTCCCGTGACTTCTAACGGGTCGCCGGCTAGATTGATCATTTGTACTATCAATCCATTGCTCGTTGTATCGTAGACGATAGAGGGCTGGACCCTCATGAGCTCCCCGTCTTCCTGGGCAAGTATTACTGCTCCAAGTTCATACGCCACGTTTTGATGCAACTGAGTGTTTTGGTCTATCTTATACGTCAGCGATCCACCACACGAGAAGTCACAGTTTCTTTGTTCTTCATCCGTGAAGCTAATCAGCATTTTTGCGGTTGAACCGCCAGACTGTTCGAAACTTAAGTTTCCTATAACGGTCTTCCCGAATATGGGTACCTTGTCGGGGGCGAGAGGCATGAAGAAATGTATATCGTTATCGTTTTCATTCATCTGGTCGTTAACACTTTTTAATGAGGACATACGAAAGACGGTATCCGTCATGAAGGCCTGCTCGTTTTCCTTCTCCCAGGCGGGCACATAGGAGGTGACGATAATCGAGAGTACGGTCATGAACACCAATAATGCCATTATGGTGCCAATTACAGAGGCAACCGCCTCATCCTTGGAATTAAATCCGTGGGACCTCGCCCCTTTTTTCCATTTGTCCATCGCCACACTCCTGGGAGACTATTGTATATCGACGCCGATACATATTATATTAATGAAAATTCCAGTAATCGCTTGGCCATTCGCAAACTATATAATCAGTATCCGTATTTAAGACGATACACGCCGCGGTAACTCAGTTGGGAGAGTGCAAGACTGAAGATCTTGAAGTCGCTGGTTCGAGCCCGGCCCGCGGCACCATTCTATTCCTTTTGGCGGATTCGGTATCTTTCACTGCTTTTCAGCGTTGCGAATCATTTTATATGGTCAAGAGTAAAGGAACCTATGTTGAGACCCCGAGCTGTCCAGGTGTAACGTATCTCATTACGTGTCTGGGCGTCGGTTATGCCTCTCACGGAGAAATAATGCCTCTGCTGGTCAACGTTGAAGTCCAGCATGCCGTCCATTATCATACTTAACATCTGAAGTTCTTCCTGTTCCTGTACACCCTTCTCCAGTATGAAAAGCGAGACGGCGCGTTCTTTTTTGCGTTTACCGATGAAGGGGGACAGGAAACGGAAAACCTCATTTATGTTACTGTAAGCGATAAGGGTAGAGAGAGAACGGAATCCCAGACGGTAATAGTCATATTTCTTTTTGAACTCGGCGGCGATTTCGTCTACGGCGCTGGATATTTCGTTCAGCTTATCAGGGGACTCTAGGTAAATGGTATGTGGGTCGTCTTTTGGCTCATCCACGCTGTTGCTATAAGCGTCCACATAGCGTACCAGCCCCAAGTCCTCGTATTCAGTGTATCCAGAAATCATCAGCTCCATTTCCTTCCTGATTTCCATAGGGGTGCGGTCGGTAAGTACCCAGAGTGCAGGCACACCTTTGCTGAGCCCCTCTGCTATGAACTGGTTGACAAGTACCTCCTTGCCGACGAAAGAGGGGCCGTAGATGAGTATATTGGAGCCGAATGGATATCCTCCCAGTAAGAGGTCGTTGAGCCGCTGGTTTCCTGTGTGGACTTTGTTGGATCCCAACTCTGCCTTTCTTTCTTCTTCCCTGATGTCGATCTCTTCTTCTATCAGATTCATTTCCTGGCGGCGCAGCTCTTCCATCTTCCTATTGATGTAACGTTCCTTTATGCGCAGCTCCTCTTCTTTAGCTTGGATCTCCTGTCTCAGACTCTCAAGGCGCTTTTTCATACGGATTTCGTCCAGGCCGACAATCTCCTCCTTCTCTAAAGCGAATCTCTTTCTTTCTTCTTCGATTATACGCTCACGGTACATCAGGTCCTCTTCGCGTCTAGCCAATTCCTCCTCCTTATAACGCATGAGGTTGCGGAGCCGGTTTAGCTCCTCGATGCGCTCATCGAGTTGGACACGAAGACGTTGATTCTCTCTCTCCAGGCTGAGCCGCTCTTCTTTCCAATTCTCTAACTCCTTTATGCGCTCATCGAACCTCCCGCTGGTGCCATCTGTCTCGACCATCTCCAGCTTCTCTTTGACTATGGCCTCCGCTATACGTTTGTTCTCGATCTCAGCGCTCAGTCCATCAATTTGTCTCTCAAGTTCAGGGGTTTCTTCCTCTAGCTTGATTTTCAATTTGGAGACCTGTTCAGCCAGAGTCTCTGTGCTCTCTGATCTTTCCAGTAGACTCTGTAGGAGCCCTCTCATCTCCGCCTCTGCCTCATCCAGGTACTCTTTGATCTTAAGGTATTTCTTCGTCTCAGGGTCAAGCTGATCTGCCACGATATCTATTTTGTTTCTCAGATCCTTGATCTGTAGACGATATCGCTCCAGGCGGTTTCGGAGAACAGGATGACTATTTACGATCTCATCCAGTGTGCGGTTCCCTACGCCTCCTCGTAGTGTCTCTATCTCCTCAAGGAGATGTTTGCGTTCATCCTCAAGTTGCATTATGCGTTTGCGCAGCTCAAAAGACTCTCCGCTATAACCTTCTACATCCCCCACCAACCATGTGATAAGAGCGGCATCATCTCCACTCAGCCATTTTTGTAGAGCCCCATCACTCTTAGCATGTTCATCTCCCTTGTTCATATGATTCAACCCTTGGAGAGATAAAGTAGAACGGCCTCGTTCACTGCTGCCTTCACTGCTTCACTTCTTTTAGCATGCGGACCATAAGTCGTCAGTATCTTTTCACGGTAGGCTAATGGGGATAAGTGGCGATTGGTCTCTAAGAAGGTATGGGTATCGGGCACACTGTTCTCATTGTAATCTAGGAGCGTTGTCTTTTTCAAGGCCGAACAACCTCTTTACTTTGGAAAAGGATTGTGGTGGTCGATATAAAAATCTCTTGCTGACTAGGGTCATTTTGGGCAGGTCGGTGGTTGTGAGCGATTATGCAAAGGTTTTATATCCCCATCCCAATCCAACAAGAGGAGAAGGGGCTCCTATGTGCGAGATATTCATCGATCTCAGGGAGAGCAAGCTCACCCTGACTGAGGTCATCCGTAAGATCGAAGACATACAATCAGAAAACCCCGACTTAGAAATATTCCTTGATGGAGACATGCTGGCCATTCGCGGCCGCCCCCGGCCGGAGATCTCCGATCTTAGGGTCTTAACATTGGAGGAGCCGTAGTTGAGAAGAGAGGAAGTGCTTAAGGACAAGGTCAGAGCGATCGATTTCGATAAGATCAATAGTGTAGCCGATCTGATGGAAGCGTACAAGGACAGTTCAACCCAGAGCCGTGCACTTGCGAATTGTGCGGCGGTCCTGGAGAATGCCATGAACGTGGAGGACAGGCCAACCATAATACTAGGGCTCTCGGGAGCCCTTGTCGCTGGGGGTAT
>DUKW01000091.1 GCA_013329105.1 Candidatus Methanomethylophilaceae archaeon
CAGCACAGATCAGGCACATATTACTTTTCACATCGATCCTTTCTATATCGTCACTTTCCAGGGTGTTGAGGTTCCGTAACACGACCTTTACATCGAGGTTATGTACCAGAAATGCAACTGTGCTTAGAGAGGTAGATATGGCGTACACGATAACGTTCGCATCCCCTATCCGGTCTATTATCCTGGCGACCATCTTAGGCTTATAAGCGATTTCTGAAGAGTAGACGGTGATTATTGATAGATCCGTCTTCAGCGCAACGCTGCGAAGAAGCTCATCCTGAGGAGCGCGCAAATGATGGATTATAGTACCAGAACCCGCAGGGTTGAAGGTGTTCTTTACTTTCACGGGAATGTGTTTACGGCGCACCGGCTCGATAGTACGAGGATGTAATACCTTCGCACCGAAGTAGGCTAATTCTGCAGCTTCACTAAAATTCATCTCCGATATGGTCCTGGCCTCTGGCACGATGCGTGGGTCGGCTGTCATGAAACCATCGACGTCCGTCCATATTTCCAAAGAGTCGGCATCTATTGCATGGGCTATCACCGCAGCGGAATAGTCCGAGCCTCCGCGTCCGAAAGTCATCGGTTTTCCGTCTCCGTTACGTCCGTAGAAGCCGGTGATCACAGGCACTTTACCGTTTTCAAGCAGAGGACGGAGGGTATATGAGAGATCACGGCTGGTAAGGTCTAGATCGGCAAAGCCTGCCCCAGGAGAACCCACTGCATGTATCCCAGCCTCCTCGGATGATAGAGGAACGGCATCCACACCCATCTCACGAAGGACGAATGCCATAGTCAGTGCCGATAGCCGCTCACCCTGTGACGATATTATGTCGTAGAAGTTTGGGTCCTCGCGCTGCGATGGGTCTTCCAGCAGTCTTTTTAAGTCAGTCAATCTGCTGTTCAGTATCTCCATGTATTCATTCTGGAGCTGAGGTGACATGATCTCTCTGGCAACCTCGCTATGTTTTGCGCGCAGGGTTTCTATCACCTCGTCGGCATCCTTGTCTCTGCTATCTAAGAAACCGATGAGATAGTTGGTCACACCGGACATCGCCGAGACGACGACAACTTTACTTCCTTCCCCAGCACGGATTATCTCTGCCGAGCGTCGGAAAGCTTCCGCCGATCCGACGCTCGTCCCTCCGAATTTCATCACCGTTATCATATTCCCAGGACCTCATTCATACCGTGCATACGGCCGTCCTTACGGCCCGCTATCCAACGTATGGACTCCAAACACCCCCTTGCGAACGCCTCGCGGGAGATGGCGCGATGGGTCAACTCAAGGCACTCCATATTTCCCGCTATTATCAATGTATGCTCTCCTACGATATCCCCTGCTCTGATGGCATGTACTCCGATCTCTTTGCCACGAGGGCCGGTTACGCCCTCGCGGCCATGCCGCAGTTCCATCGGACCTGCTGCCCGCTGAACGGCCTCGGCAGCCTTAATCGCCGTGCCGGAAGGGGCATCCTTCTTCTGATTGTGATGCATTTCGATGATCTCAAAGTCATAATCAGGTAATTTGGATGCAAGCATCTCGCAAGCCTTCCAGAACAGGTTGACACCTAGAGCGAAGTTCGCTGAAACCAGTACAGATATTCCGTTATCGGCCGTCGCCTTCGCCAGGTCGTCAAGTACTTTTTGCGGGATGGCTGTGGTACCTATAACCAAATTGGTACCGGTAGCAGGCACTCTGAGAACGTTCTCGCTGGCCGCCTGTGGCGTCGTAAGATCAACATAGACGTCGGCATCGGTAAGTACCTCTTCCAAACGGTCCGGGCTCACAGCCACGATGTTTGGCCAAAGCTCTTTGCCTACATTGCCACCCGTTGCCGATACAACAGCAGCCGTCAGCTCTAATTCCGGATCGGCAAGTATTTGTTCGCACACTAACCGCCCCAGTTTGCCAGTGGCTCCTCCCACGACCACTTTTATCATATCCTCACTCTCAGATGAGTCCTATCGAGCGCATGACATCGGCAAGTATACTCTCGTTTTCTGGAGTCATCTCTGTCAGAGGCATACGCAGTGAGCCCGAGGGCTTACCCATGAGACGGAGAGCGGCCTTGATGGGTATCGGATTCGATTCCAGGAACATTGCTCTGAACAATGGGAGGAGACGGTAATGCATCTTACTTGCTCTATCCCAGTCCCCATTGAGGGCGCTGTTCACCATTTCCATCATCATCTTGGGGGCGCAGTTGGAACATACTGATATGACTCCATTACCCCCCAACGACATCATGGTGAAGGTAATGGCGTCGTCCCCAGAGATTACCGAGAAATCGGGAGGCCGTCCTGAGAGTATATCCATGATTTGATTTAAGTTACCGCTAGCCTCCTTGATGCCGCATATACCTGGCAGCTCTGCCAGGCGCAATGTGGTCTCTGAGCTCATATTGCTGCCCGTTCTGCCTGGCACATTGTAGAGTATAATAGGGATATCGCACGCCTCGCTTATTCTCTTGAAGTGAAGGTATATACCTTCCTGTGTAGGTTTGTTGTAATAGGGTGACACTGAGAGTATATAGTCTGCACCCATATCAGTCGCCTTAACGCTGAGATCTATGGCTTCCTGTGTGGAATTGCTGCCCGTTCCTGCAATGATCTTGGCCTTTTTGGCTTGGTCTATAACTATATCAATAACTTTAAGGTGCTCACCGTGGTCCAATGTAGCTGACTCGCCAGTAGACCCGCAGGGCACTATAGCATCGATACCGGAGGCCTCCTGAAAGTCCACCAGTTCCCGCAATCCCTCTTCGTCTATGCTCCCGTCCTTATGGAAAGGCGTGATCAATGCTGTAGCCGTTCCTTTGAACATGTTATTTGCCTCCATAGTGTTCTTTGAGTATCAGTCTGGTACGGGTGCTCAGAACACTGTCATAATGCCGTACCTTCTCTATTATATCGTTCAGCTGAGGTGAAGACTCCACATCTACTATGGCGACTATGTCCTGATCCCCCGTTACCTCAAAGACCTCTGTGACGCCGTCGTATTTGGCCAGTTCCTCAGCAATCTTCTCGCAATCAGTATTGACGTTCACGCTTATCTCCAAAAAGGCTTTGACGTTCTTGCTGCTGGTCCGTATG
>DUKW01000089.1 GCA_013329105.1 Candidatus Methanomethylophilaceae archaeon
TCGGATCTGAGACCTCCGCCAGCGCCGCAGCACATCATCTTATCCTTGCGGTACATACTGCTGGCACCGGTGGCCTCCACCATTTTATCCAGCATGCTGGGATTCTCCGGGTCGTCAAGGTTCTTTATCTCACTGGGCTTCAAGAAGTGGCATCCGTAAAAGGTGGCCACCTTGAGATCCAGCGGGTTTTTTACCATCTCTTTGACTTTGTCCAGGCCTACATCGTTGTAGATGACTTCGGCAAAATGCCTAACGTTCACACCGCCATTGTACTCCAAACCAATCTCCTTAAGGATGCCGTTTACCTCTTTGAGGAGTTCGGGGTCCTCATGAAGCTCGTGAGCAGCATCAAAGAGAGAGCCGTAGCAGCCGTTGCAGATCGTCAGTATATCCAAGCCCATTTTCTCTGCCAGGGCAAGGTTTCTGGCAGCAGCGGCGATCCAGGTCTTACGGTCGAATGATCTTATCACACCCGGTGCGGGGCAACAACTCGCGTCGTTTAAGTCTACCAGTTCTATACCCAAAGCGCTGCAGACGTCACGAGTGGTCTTCTCAATACCCGGATACCTCAGAGGGGCTATGCAACCCAAAAAGAAAGCGTACTTTGACATTTCACTCACCTATGACCTTTTTGAAACCCGTAGCTTTTATGATCTTATCGAAGTCCTTCTTGGCATCTTTACTCGCCAGAACCGTTGGGGGAACCTCAGACAACCCCAAGGCCTTTCTCTGGGCCTTCACATCGTCAGTTATGCCGACGGTGTGACCGCTCTTAACGAAGGAGCTGGCGGTCTTTTTGTGCCCTTCGTACATCTTACCGGAGGCCACAGCTATATTTCTCATCGCTATTATTACATCCACAATTCCAACATCACGCGGACATCGCTCGGTACAGGTGTAGCAGGTTGTGCAATACCACAGCTCCGGTGAGTTCAGAACTTCATCCTTGAGACCCAATTGGGCCATCCTCACCAGGCGCCTGGTGCGGAAAGAGGTCTGCCTTCCCGACGGGCAACTAGCAGTGCATGTACCGCACTGAAAGCACATATTTACTGTATCGCCACCGTTGGCGATAATCTCATCCACGAATTCCGTATTAGGAGCAACGGTCATATCAATCGGGTGCTTAATGATTTCACGATATTTAACCATATAAGCATAACACCCGTTAATATTGCCTAATACGGTAATATTAACTCTAACCGTCCATTCTTTGCTTTAGTTCTTGCAAAAGGGCATCTATATCCCTGCTTTCGTTAGCGTAGACTGCCATGATCGCATGCCTCAACAGACGGGGATCAGTATGACTCTGGAGCTTTATTCCCTCACGAAGGAGAAGGATCTCATCGACAAAAAAACTCCTGCCTGACCCCAGGAGATCATCAAGAGAGAGCATTTCGCCCTCTACTACATAGTTTACACCCATCATATCCAATTGACGGAACGCAATCCTCTGCGCTCCGTAACGGTAGCGCACGTAACGGCGACCGCGGTCAACGTGTACCATGTCCATGTAACCTATGACATCGCTCCCATATCCTTTAACGTCCATGAGATAAAGGGGGTCGTCTAGAATCACCATATCGACACCTCCTTTCTCCAAAAGGGATATATTAAAACGATCATGAGAAATGAGCAATTCGATATGATTGCTCACAGAGGGTATGACTGCCATGAGGAGTTTTTCGGTCACAGGACTGCATGCCACGACCGTCCCCTCATGGTCTCTCAGACGACCGTTTATAATTCTATAGCGGGCAAGGAGATCTTCACCGGCGGGGGTAAGACGGCTACCTGAGACATCGCTTGACAGTAACTGCTCTCCCAAGGCATCGGCCGCGGCACGTATGTAACGATACAGAACGGGAGCACTGATGCCCAAGCGCACTGCGGCAGCATTGATGCTGCCTGTGGCGGCAACCGCCTCCAAAGCCTCGATCTGCTTGGGGGTTATCCGGCCCTTATCAGTCTTGAATGCGATGACCGGTATCAAGTTCATGGATTGTAATCCCCAAATTCATTATTTTAATATCGACCTCCGCCCTCTAATTTATCTTTATCGTGAGAAAAACTAAGAAAAAAATATCAACATCACAACCTTACCGGAGAGAACGAGGACATGGTATCGATACCGGATGCGGCAAAGGAAACCCTGAGTGCAACCTCACCGATAATCGCCATTGTTCTTCTTATGCAGATATTCATCCTAAAAAGTCCTCCCGGGGAAATCCTTTGGTTCTTGGGTGCAGCCATCATGGTGATTGCAGGGTTCATCCTTTTCCTTATCGGGGTCCGTCTGGGGATGCTTCCTATAGGCGAGGCGGTAGGTTCAGAGATGTCAGCAAGGGGATCTCTGCTGTTCATAGCGGTCATGATGTTCGTGTTGAGCTTCCTGGTGACGATTGCTGAACCCGATGTAAGGGTCCTTACCACACTGGTGGATTCGGTGTCGGCCGGTATGCTGGACAGGAATCTACTTATCTTTGTAATCGGTTTCGGTGTCTCCTTCTTCATGGTAGTATCCGCTTTACGCACTCTGTACGGCATATCCATCAAGAAGGTCCTGCTCATAAGCTACCTGATGGTGATAATACTATCTTTCTTCACCCCTTCTGAATTCCTAGCAATATCTTTCGACGCCGGTGGCGTTACCACAGGACCGATGGCCGTTCCCGTCATACTCTCTTTGGGAGCGGGCATAACTTCGGTCCTTTCCCAAAGAACCGACATTTCAAACACATTCGGTTTCATAGGTCTAGCCCCTGTCGGTCCCATACTCGGTATTATGCTGATGGGGGTGTTCCTGGCATGAACGAAACCGGAATCAGCATAGTGGAGGTG
>DUKW01000118.1 GCA_013329105.1 Candidatus Methanomethylophilaceae archaeon
TATATAAGTGGCAAGGCATTCCCATGGGTCTTGCCTTAGAAGACGTAGCCCTCGGTATCGCTCTGTAAGGGACTGTAGCAGGGGATCCCTTTCTGAGAGAGCCCTGTAAATAGAGTTCATATCGTCGTCGATCTGGAGGTAGGCCGCCAGGCGCGCAGCGCTTATACCTTCGTAATATACGCCGCCCTCTCCTTGGGCAAGGGTTGCACATCGGTCTCCTATGACCCCTTTCCAGACTCCCTCTTTCTTATGCCAACGGTGGGCCTGTCCGCAGCCGAGCGTAAGATCAAGATCGATGGGGGTAATGGCAAGGAATCCCGTCATAACACCTCCGGTGTTATCAGCCTAGCGATCTGATGCATCGGTCTCACACTGTCAAGAGTTGTTAAATAACTTATTGCGAAAGCGTTAAGCGTCAGCAGGGAGTGGAACATTCATGGTTCGTATTGGTACCGCCGGTTATCCTCCAGGGAGTAAGGACGCCGAGGATGCCCTGTGCAAATTGGCCTCTGCTGGATTAGAGGCGCTAGAGGTACAGTTCGTTCGACAAATCTCCATGTCCTTGGAGAGGGCCGAGCAGCTCGGAGAAGCCTCTGACGCCGCCAATATCCGCCTCAGTGCCCATGCCCCTTATTATGTGAATTTTAACTCCGATAGCAAGAATACTAGGGAGAAGTCGGTTTTCTGGGTTGTGGAGACTATGCGTCGTGCTGCCGCCATGAGGGCGAAGGTGATAGTGGTGCATGCCGCATCATACGGCAAGCAACCGGAGAATGCAAGTCAGGCAGTAAAGGATGGACTGTCGCGCGTCAGGGAGGTCCTTGGCCGTGAGGGATCTGACGTTCTTATCGGACTGGAGACGATGGGAAAGAAATGGAGCTGGGGCAGCATCGAAGAGATAGCCACCGTATGCAAGGAGGTGAAGGGTACGATACCGGTCATCGACTTCGCTCACATTCATGCCCGCAGCGGCGGCGGACTAAAAAACAGAGAGGCATTCTGCTCTGTTTTGGAAAGTGCAAGGTCCATCTCGGATATGAACCTGCACTGTCACGTCAGCGGTGTGGAATATGGAGAAAGCGGCGAGAAAAGACATCTAAGCCTAGATTCTGGCGATCCTGATTACACTCATCTTGTTGCCCTCAAAGAGGAGCTCGATGGGGGCACACTCATAGTTGAATCGCCCATGCCCTTCGAGGACGCTGTAAGATTGAAGGCGATGATGGAATCATGAATCTATTTTAATGCTCAGTGTCATTAAAGCAGTGGCGAACCTATGAGTCCTGAGCCCTGTCCTGATTGCGCTAATACCCCATCGGGGGAAACGTGCCCCTCTTGCGGCAATGTGGTGGAGCGTGAGGAGAGTATTTTCTGTCCAGAATGCGGTCAGAGGATCACCGAGGAGATGACTGTATGCCCAGGATGCGGCGCCGAGCTAGAGTGGGTAGAAGAGACAGAAATAGAGGTTGAGGGACCAACCTTTCTCTGTCCAGAATGCGGTCAGAGGATCACCGAGGGGATGACTGTATGCCCAGGATGCGGCGCAGAGCTAGAGTTTAAATATGAAGAGGAGCGGCTGCCTGAAGAGCGTCGGCGCCGACCTTTACTAGGTATCAATTGGGAAAGTAAAAGAAAACAGCCATCGACTGTGCTGCCGGAGGCTGAAGAAATACCTGCGGAAGAGATCGAAGGGGGCGGGGGAGAAGAGAGGGAAAGAGGAGCGGTCGCGGAGATCGAAATTATCGAGAGGCGGCTAAGCCCAGATGAGGTAGAAAGGCTTTTCTCAGAGGCCATTGAAGAGATGGGCGATCCTTATGAGGTGAAGAACCCAACCACGGAGTATAAGGACACCGTCGTAGCCATTAGGGAAAAGTGGGAGTTGGCATCAAGAATTGCTGCGGGCACAGAGAAGGCGGACCGCCTTTTGGACAGCATATTGATTATGGGTCGTAAACGGGAATTTTCGGCTGCAATACGCCTTGCCCGTAACACTATAGAGGATTTAGACAGGGATATTGAGAACGCCTTCTTCTACACAATGTTCGAGGTGAGTGATGCCAGTTCCCACCTTGCTTCCGGTCCAGCGCTAAGGATCAGGAAGTTGGTTGATGAGGCAGCGAAGTATCAGGCCGGTGGCGAGATGAAGAAGGCTGTGGACACCATCTTGATGGCAGTCGAGGCCGTCGAGGAGGAGAGTCCCGGATTTAAAAGCAGCAGGGAGAAGTGCTGCCGCCTGTCACGCAGCGTGGCGCTGGCGGAGCGCTTCTTAGTAGACACCCGTCCGGCGAGGGGGTTGATGATTCATGCCAGTGATTATGCTGGTCGCGGCGACTGGCTCAGTGCTGAAGAGCTTTACGATAGCGCCCTGGAGAATCTTATTCCCTTAATATACGGGGTAGCAAAGCGAGAGCTGGAAGGACTCAAGCCAGTCTTGGTGAAATTGAGAATCGGAGGGGCGAACGATCTGCTCATGGCTTCTGTCAGTGATGCCATGGACTTCCTGTCCAAGGACGAGCCCCTACCCGCCCTGGAGCATATATTCCGTATAAAGAAAGAGATAGTACGGGAGCAGCAATCTTTTTAACGTTCACGGTTTTTCCGGCAGATAGGCCACTGTGGCTCAGCCTGGTAGAGCGACAGATTCGTAATCTGTTGGTCGGGGGTTCGAATCCCCCCAGTGGCTCTTTTCTTATTCTTTGAGATAGTCTTGCAATATGCGGATGGCACAGACGTCACCGCACATAGAGCAGCCCTCTTCTTCTTTTGTGTTCCCGCGAGATCGGTAGAGCCTCGCTTTTTCCCCATCAAGGGCGAGAGAGTACATTGTATTCCAATCCAAGGCGGCACGGGCCTCTGCCATACGGCGGTCTCGCTCCGTCCCTCTACCGCGACTGACGTCAGCGGCATGGGCAGCGATGAGTGATGCGATCACACCCTCCTTTACATCCTCCACCGTGGGAAGACTCAGGTGCTCTGCGGGCGTAAGATAGCAGAGGAAGTCAGCGCCGGCCCTTGCAGCCAGCGCGCCCCCTATGGCGCCGACGATATGGTCGTAGCCCGGCGCGATATCCGTAACTAGTGGGCCTAGGACGTAGAAGGGTGCCCCCTGGCATAGTGACTTCTGAACGGCAACATTGCTCTCCACCATATGCAGCGGTACGTGCCCCGGGCCCTCCACCATGCTCTGCACCCCTGCGGCGCGGCAACGTTTCACCAGTTTGCCCAAGACCATCAATTCTGACAGCTGCGCTGCATCCGTAGCGTCTTCAAGGCAACCAGGACGGAAACCGTCTCCCAGGGAGATGGTGAACTCATACTCCTTTGCCATCTCCAGCAGGTAGTCGAACTGGGCGTAAAGAGGGTTCTCTTTGTCGTTATGTAATATCCAGGCCGTCAGGAATGCTCCTCCGCGCGATACTACCCCTGTTATGCGGTCGGAGCGCTTCAGCCAGTCTACCGTTTCTTTGGTGATGCCGCAATGGATTGTCATGAAGTCCACGCCATCACGAGCATGGGTTTCGATGCCGTTGAAGATGTCGTCCTCATCCATATCCACAACCGCGCTGCGTCTGGCGGCAGATAAGCCTGTTTGGTAGATGGGTACAGTGCCTACCATTACAGGCGATTCGGCGATGATTGCGCGTCGGAAGCTATCAATATCACCGCCAGTGCTCAGGTCCATAACGGAATGCGCTCCGTAACGAAGGGCTACACGTACCTTCTCGATCTCATCCTCTAGGCAGTGATGGTCCCGAGAGCTGCCAAGATTGACGTTAACCTTCACCGACAGCCCCTCCCCTATACCGCAGGCCAGTGGCGAATGCTGAGGATTGTGGGGGATGACTATCCTACCTTCTGCCACTCCCCGTCTGACGAACTCGGGGTCAAGCCCCTCGGCTAATGCCACTTCCTTTATGATCGGTGTCATCCCGGAACGGGCCTCTTCCATAAGGGTCATTGTTTCTCAATCCCCCACTCCATATTTTTTACTTCTCTTTCCGAATGTCAGGGTTTAGCGGGAAAAACGTTTAGAATGCTGTGTTAACACCCTTTAAGAAAGGCGCTCTATTAGGGGGCAATCTACGACGTAGCCAGATCTGCATTTACTATTTATACTAAGATGTCTATATCAATCCATGATAGAAAGGGCAGCTGATGGAGCGTCCATAGTTCTCTCTCAAGCTCTTTGATCCCTTATTTTATGAGGTCACGATGATGGTAAACACATACAATGTCGATAATATACAGGTCTTAGAAGGTCTAGAGGCTGTTCGTGTAAGACCGAGCATGTATATCGGTAGCACCGACTCCCGCGGTCTCCATCACCTTGTGTATGAGGTGGTGGACAACAGCATAGA
>DUKW01000085.1 GCA_013329105.1 Candidatus Methanomethylophilaceae archaeon
GAAATAAAAATGATAAAATTAACGTATGATTAAATTTAAGAAGTAAGGGGTTTCAGAGAGCTGAAGTCTTCTATCGGCTCAGCGGTTCTTGATGATCTCAGCAGCGACTCTGGAGCACTCGACAGCATCGTATGTCCAGGCATCCGCACCGATCTGCTCAGCGAATTCTTTGGAAGTGGCACCGCCACCGATCATGGTCTTAATCTTTCCTTTAAGGCCTTCCTCTTTGAGCATCTTCTCCATCTGTTTCATCCCATCTAGCGTGGGAGTCATTAGAGTGGACTCGGCAATGATGTCAGCATTGACCTCTTTCGCCTTTGCCAAGAAGTCCTTTATTGGAACATCCTTTCCCATGTCGATGACTGTCATACCCGTACCGCTCAAAAGAGCCTTACAGATGTTCTTGCCAATATCGTGCACATCACCCTCAACGACACCTATGACTATTGTGCCCCTGTCTACGTCACCCTCTGCTGAATCCTTAAGCATCGGGAGAACGATATCCAAGCTCTGGTATAGGGTGTTGGCAGACAACAGGACCTGTGGAAGGAAATACTCCTTTTTCTCGTATTTGTCACCCACTATGTCCATAGCTTTGGCCAATCCATCAAATACTATCTCGAATGCTGTGTGTCCGGCTGCCAGGCACTTATTTGTGGCTTCTTTCGCTTCTTTAATCTTTCCGGTCACTACAATGTTTATCAACGCATCTAATTCCGCACTCATTTACATGTTCCTCCATGAAACAATGTTACACTTAGTAACAACCCTAAATTAATAAAAGCTTTTATGGATGGATGAAGGATCCATAGAATCAATTTTCAAACGGTGTTGAAAATTTAAAAAACTCAAAATCTCAAATCTTTCAACTCTCCCAATTTACCTAGGTTAATGATACCAATCTCTGTACATCCATAGACGTAAACATCCTTCTCATCACAACCCATTAGTGCAGGAGAGAAGGGTTCTGGGTGGATGCCATTACACAGATCGTTACCAGGAGCCATAGGACTGAATGCGGGAATGACTGTCACCTTTTTACTTGGAACATGAAGAAAACAAGGTATTTTCACGAAACCTCCCACCCTATCTAATATCCGCACTGAGGGATGCTCATGTCCTATGATGGCGGGACGGACGCCGCTATCGACATGCCCGTGTTCAAGGTAAAAGTTTTCGATATAAATATGATCAACCACCTCAACATCCATATCTCCAATCATATTCAGCAGGAAATTGTCGTGATTTCCTCTAACTAAAATGCATTTTGAAGACTCTGCTAGAAGGGAGATGACAGCACGTACATCATCACGACATTCCCATTGACCCCGTTGGAAATCGTGTTTCACATCTCCTAATACCACCACTCTTTCTGCTCTCTCCCTCTCAATGGCTCTCAGGAGATCTCCAATTACGTTCATAGTATGAGTACGAGGTAAATATAGACCATCACTCTCTAGGGCCTTCTCGTAGCCGAGATGCAGGTCAGCAACTACTAATGTCCTACTCCCTTCCATGTAAAGGGTCCTATCCGCATTTAGCCTAACTCCTGGACAGACCTCTATACTCATCATCCTAGGTTTCCATATCATCATAGGATTTACGATTATCGGAGACACGTGAAAAGATATACATTCATGTTTGCTATCCCAAGGAGTATGATAAAGAGAACGTTCCGTATCTTGCCTTCCATAGGAGCTGCTAGAGAAGTGGCCTTATGGAGAGAGGGCATATTATTCTGGGACGATTTCCTCAGTTGCTGGCACCCAATGCAAATATCACCAAAAAGAAAAGAGGACTATGACGCCATCATAAAGAGAGCAGAGGAGTACCTTAGTTCAAGAGACGCCTCATCACTGGGGACTATGCTTCCCCCTTCTGAGACATGGAGGCTATACCATGAGTTTCGGGATAGCGCCGCATTCCTAGACATTGAGACTGATGGCTTGGGTCCAGGATGCGAAGTCAGTGTTGTAGGGATTCATGGACCAGCGGGCGACAAGACTTTGGTGTCTGGAATCGACCTTGAGCCGGAGACAATAAACTCCTCTTTAAAGGGGGCTTCTCTACTGATTACATTCAATGGCAGTTGCTTTGACCTTCCTGTACTGAGATCGTCATTCCCCTCTCTGAGACTAAACATTCCTCATCTAGATCTGCGTTTTGCCGCTATCCGTGCAAACCTCAAAGGAGGTCTAAAATCCATCGAAAACCAGCTAGGAATTATCCGTGATGAGGATATAATCGATATCGACGGAGCGGAGGCAGTGAAGCTGTGGCACCGTTGGAAGAGGGGTAGTGAGGAAGCTCTGATCACACTTATGGAATACAACCGCGCCGATACCGTTAACCTCAAAAAAGTGGCAGATAGAATATGTTTTACCATAGAAAAAAAGACCTTAGGGGGTGCTGGGATTGAGGTCTGAAGAGGGTCTTATTAAAGCGGCATCTCTCGCCGCCTCCCATATACAGTCAGCTGATTCAGCACACATCGTTGCCCATATAGATGCTGATGGCATAAGCGCCGCGGCAATAGCCAGCGCCGCACTGGCACGCCATGGCGTTGAACACAGAGTCACTTTCTTTAAAAAGTTGGACGAGGCTGCAATAATGCAAATAAACCGTCTCGAAGAAGAGATTGTTTGGATTGTAGATCTCGGGAGCGGCTATTTATCCCGCTTTCACAGAGATGGTTTGGTAATATGTGATCATCATAGCATAGATTGTGATTGGTTGCAAGGACAAACCCATCTCCATAGTTTTCATAATATGTATCATGTAAATCCGCATGAATACGGAGTGGACGGTTCAGAGGAGATCTCTGCTGCGGGTGTCACATATCTAGTGGCTAAGGAAATGGATCCTGCTAACATTGAATGGGCTCACCTGGCAATCATCGGCGCTGCTGGCGATTTTCAGGATACGAATGGCTCTGTAAGAGGAATGAATCGACGTATATTGACAGACGCCGTTGTAGAGGGGAGTATCATGGTGGAGAACGACCTCCGTCTTTTTGGACGTATGACAAGGCCGCTTCCGCAACTCTTACAGTATTGTAATGATCCGCCTCTTCCAGGACTAACAGGAAACAGTCCTGCCTGTGTAAGGTTCTTCGAGGATTTAGGTGTGCCATTGCGCGACGGCAATCATAGAAGGACATGGGTCGATCTTAGAGAGGAGGAACGACAGAGGGTTAGCGAAGCCCTTCTCAACCTCATCAGACGGTCGGGCAATGATGCGGAGACGTTTTACGGAGAGGTCTATACCCTCTTAAAAGAGAGGGAGGGGACCGAGTTACGCGACGCAAAGGAGTACGCCACTCTCCTTAACTCCTGCGGCCGTTATGATGATGCTGAATTGGGAATGAAGATCTGCCTCAGAGATCCCAAAGCACTCGAGGATGCGAAGAAAAATCGCAACGAGCACCGACGCAACCTTTCCCAAGCGATCAGTCTCATCAAAGAGAGAGGTTTGGTAAAAGAAAGGGGTTGGATCCAATTTTTCCATTCCGGAGGAGAGATTAAAGAGACCATCGTGGGAATCGTTGCCGGTATGCTGCTGGGAAGTGATGATATTAGGAAAGACATACCTTTGATAGCCTTCGCTGATACAGATGAAGGTGAGGTGAAGGTCTCTGCTCGCGGCCACCGAGGTATGGTCTCCCGCGGCCTGAACCTTTCTAAGGCTGTTACCATCGCGGCTGAGCTAGTAGGAGGTTATGGCGGAGGCCATGATATCGCGGCTGGGGCCACAATACCCGCAGGCACAGAGGAAAGGTTCTTAGACATAGTGGAGGACATCATTGAAGCACAGCTTGTCTGAAAACTACTCCAAAAGGAGTTGTAACACCGCTTTATGAGCGTGCAGACGGTTCTCGGCTTGATCAAAAACAACGCTCTGCGGGCCGTCGATGACCTCGGCGGCGATCTCCTCACCGCGATGCGCTGGGAGGCAATGAAGGACGATGGCATCATCCTTTGCCAAAGCGAGAAGCTCAGCGTCTATGGCATAGGGAGAGAACAAAGCTCTGGCATACTCTGGATCACTTTCATCCCCCATCGACACCCATACATCTGTATACAGGACGTCTGCATCACGTACAGCCTTATAGGGATCTGATTCAAGCTCCACGCTTTCACCCCACCCCTCTGCAATCTCGGCTGCGCAGGTGGCTATCGTCTTATCAGGCATGCGCTCCGGTGGGCAACTTGCCACCATATGCATTCCTGTAAGGGCACCGGCCAATAGCAGTGAGTTGCAGACATTGTTACCGTCTCCCAGATAGACTACCTTGAGACCATCCAGCTGCCCTTTCTTCTCTTTTATGGTAAGGAGGTCCGCCAAGGCTTGGCACGGATGTTCCATGTCATCTAGGGCATTTATGACCGGTACTTCAGAACTGGCTGCCAACTCACGCATTGCCACATTAGTATATGCACGATATACTATCCCATGAACATAACGACTCAATACCTTGGCAGTGTCGGCAATCGTTTCACCGCGCCCAATCTGCATTCCCCTTGCATCCAGGAACATTGCATGGCCTCCTAACTCAACCATGGCGATCTCAAAGGAACTACGTGTGCGGGTGCTGGGTTTCTCAAAAATCATCGCCAAGGATTTGCCAACCAACGGGTGGTTGTGCTTTGCCCTGTTCTTTTTCAGATAAGCAGCAGATTCTATCAGATCATCGATGTCGTCACTAATATCAAGGACCGAAATTAGATCCCTCTTCATGAACGATGCTAAAGCTATCGTGATTATTAACGTTTTTACATTTCCTCAGGTAATATGGTGGGGACACTGGACGTTTCAAAAAGGTTTATTTATGGGTATGTATTGCCATCACCCATCCAATGGCCGGGGTAGGGTAGCCTGGTTATCCTCGGGGACTGTGGATCCCCTGACTCGAGTTCAAATCTCGGTCCCGGCCCCACCTATTCTTATATAGCTTTTTTATTGACTAAACTATTTCTATAGAGGGAAATAGACATGTCATGGCATGGAAAACTTGAACGTATCGACAATCATCGTTGGCGAATCCCCAGGTCCCATAAAAGATGCATGCATACAGACGCTGTGATATTCTCTAGCGAAGAAATGCTAGCTGCTGTTATGAGAGACGAATCATTAGAGCAAGCAGCAAATGTTGCCTGCCTGCCAGGAATAATGGGTAACTCGCTGGCCATGCCCGACATACATTGGGGTTATGGATTTCCTATAGGGGGAGTGGCCGCCATGGACATGGAAGAGGGCGTCATATCGCCTGGCGGTATAGGTTTCGATATAAATTGCGGTGTACGCATCATCAGGAGCTCCCTGCATAGAGAAGATCTCACACCAGTCGTAGACGAGCTTGCCGACAGTCTATTCAAGAACGTACCCTCTGGCTTGGGTTCGCGATCCACAGAAC
>DUKW01000020.1 GCA_013329105.1 Candidatus Methanomethylophilaceae archaeon
CCCCCCTTTCCCCAGATGTCCTCAGTTCTACTGGCCCAGGGCGGAATCCGTTCATTCGCCGGCCACCAATCTCAAAGTCATCGCCGTCATCAAGTTTCATAAGACGAGCGCCGTCAATCGTTCCAAGCGATGGTATCTTAACGATATTCGGGGAAACCACCAGCCAGTGTTTGCGGCCTCGTTCGTCGAGGATATAGATATACTCTCCTTCATAGAATGTCAGGCGCCCACCTATTGCCTTTAAAGTACCAGAAGATAATATTCTTTCTCCCTCTTTTTCAATAAGGTCTTAGTTAAGAAGTTTCTTATCAATAATAAGTATATATTATGAAATACAATTCTACTATTATGACAAGCGGATCTGATCTCCTTATTCGTAGCCTTAGGGAATTAGAGGAGAATGTCAAACAGTTCAGTGAGGACCTGCTCACAGTCCGTATGGATGATTTTAAAAGGGCAGTGATTGGTGAGGTGAATGAAGCCCTCCGTGAGCACGGCGAAGAACTTACCCAAAACACATCAAACGGTATGGAAAGTTTTGCTTTCTGTATCAGTCGGGAGCAGTGTCGGCAGAAGGTGGAGAACGCTGTAGAAGAAGCGTTGCGGGTTTATCAATTGAAGGATGCTGATGCTGCGTTGGAGGTAGTTCGTGATTTCCAGGATGCCTTGAGAGACAGCTCTGCAGACTGCATAAGCCGGGATTGCAACGAATATCTGATCAAGGTGATGACCGAGGTCGAGTCCGCACTGTCGATGGCAAAGAGGATAAGATATCGGCTGGAGAAGCTTGTAGATACACCTTTGCCAAAGGAGAGTGAACCTGATGATTATACGTTGCGCGTGATGGCTGCTCTCTCTAATTTCCACCGCATGACGATACTTATCTTCCTTATCGACGGCGAGAAGGTGTTCTCCGAAATCGTTGACTACACCGGTCTCAAAGCCGGACACCTTCAGTTTCATCTTAACGGTCTGATGGATGTCGGTCTGGTTGAGAAGGGAAAAAATCGTGGTCAGTATCGCATAACCGCTGAAGGTTTTTCGGCTTTCCAAGCCCTTCAGGATTTCGCCCGTAGACTGAGTGCCGTAAGAGGTGATGAATAATGCCGTGCGAAGGGACCTTAGGGGTCATAGGATGTCCTGTCTTGGAGGATGAAATGATCTACTGCCTGGAGAAGGATGCCGATATCGATCATGTATTCGTGATACGTAATGAACACTGCAATAGTTTGCTAAGGAAAATGGAAAAGAGAGGTCTTGACTTCTGTTGTGTACCCGAGGACGTCTTCTTCATGGGAGGCTACCAAGAGCTTCCAGATACCGGTTTCAACTGGGTGATATGGATGAAAGACCTTGGTCTTCATGAAGAGCCCAAAGACCTACGCCAGAACATCCTTTCAGCTCTGAGGGAGACAGACGGTGTTTTTGATGCTATAATGCTTTTTTACGGTCTTTGCGGGAACGCATTCAAAGACATTGATGTCTGGGCGTCAGAGAAAATTAGGACGCCGGTAGTAATACTTTCCAGTCGTGATGGGAAGATAGTCGACGACTGTATAGCGGCGGCCATAGGCGGTCAGGATAATTATCTGCGTCTTCTGAGGAAATATCCAGGCATTCTATACTTCACACCGGGGTTTGCCACCAACTGGGATGAGTTGACATATCGTATGGAGATGTTCCGTGGTATCGAGAAGGGCGACGACAGCATGATCCGCATGATCTTCGAGATGGCTGATTATGATACTGTGATGAAGATACCGACTGGTTTGGGTGATGAGGAGGATTTTGATAGATGTACCCATGAGTTCGCTGAGAGGTATGATTTCAACATCATCGAACTCGATAAGGAGTGGTGCACCACCGATGCTGTTGAATATAGTTACGATCGCGCCAAGGAGGCCCTGATGAGGATAAGACAGGGTTGAAAAAACATTAATATAGGGATTTCATTGAAGCGCCCATGGATAACCCGGCCTTCCCTGTTGCTTGGAAGAGGGCTATATGTGTGCTACTCATTATTGCAGGGTTGGCTCTTTATCTTTACTGGGGCATCATGTACGGTGCCTGGTATTTTCTGGCCGTAGAGTATGTGGGTCTATATGGTCTCATGCTCGCATTTATAGGCATTGGTGTTGTAGGCCTTCTAATACTAAGATGGGAGACCGAAGACGCGATCTGATCACATGGACCTCGCAGCATAAGCCAGGTTCTCAGACTCTTCGCCGCAAATAATACAGTGTCTTCTCTCACCCCTTTTGCCGTAAGGAGTTCCTAACAGAGTGAGCCCAAGCTTCTCCTCTATTTCTTTTCCACAGGATTCCTTGCCGCACCAGGAGAAACGCAGCATTTTGAGAGGAAGCTCTTCCGGGCTGTCGATATCGACCAAAGAGTCTTCATGTCTCTTCCAGGCCCTGGCATTCATATCTGAGCTTATCTCGTCTAACTTTTGGAGGACGGCGTCTTCGATACTGCTCAACGGTAATGTTCCTTTATTCCCTGTATCTCGGCGGGCGAAGGTCACCACTCCCCCATCGATGTCGCGCATGCCCAATTCCAGACGTAGAGGTACACCCCTTATCTCCCAATCGAAAAACTTGCTGCCTGGGCGTTGGTCCCGATCGTCGAGCTTGACACGGATACCGGCCCTCAGCAGGCGATCGCGGAGCTCTTCTGCTTTCATCTGAATCAGTTCTGCTTTTCCCTTTATAGGTATTGGTACTATAACGACCTGGAAAGGAGATACCGCCGGCGGAAGGACCAATCCCTTATCGTCGCCGTGGACGCCGATGATCGCTCCCACCAGTCGTTCGCTCATGCCGAAGGTGGTTTGGTGAACATAGGCCCGCCCCCCGTCCTCCTTTTCGTAACTTATGTCATAAGGTATCGAGAAATTGGTCAGATAGTGATGTATGGAACCTATCTGTAGACTGCGTCCGTTAGGCATGGAAGTGTCGATACCGATGGTGTAATACGCTCCTGGGAATTTGTCCCACTCAGTGCGACGCAGCAAGGAATAGGGTATGCAAAGTTTTTTCATCAGTCTCTCGAGTATCATTAGGTCCTCTTCCACTTGTCTCTGCGCA
>DUKW01000152.1 GCA_013329105.1 Candidatus Methanomethylophilaceae archaeon
GGCGCAGTCGATGCCAAACCTATGGAAAAAAAAACCCCCTTTTTCTAAGCACATGGCCTAGTACGAAAATCCGGCTTGGACAGTTTGGCCAGGGTACTTCGATAAGGGCCGATCCAGATCAGAGGGGCGAAGGGTGACCAGACGCCGGGCTATCCATGACCCGACACTAGCATCTCTAGAGCAGGCTGTAAAAATGTTAGGACTCGAATACCGAGTAGAGCCTAACAAATTATACCCTAGGAATTGGTACAGCTCTCAAGGTAGGATAAGGGTTGAGAGAGCTCTTTCTAAGACCGAATTACTTAACCGTATCGCAAAGATAATGATCTCTCAGCGATCCTGAGGGGTTTCCACCTCTTCGACGAGCATCTTTCCAGCAGATACCGAGTCAATGGAATGGATAACGGCCCCGAGATCAGATATTACCTCTTCAACGCTACCCATTTCGATATCGCTACCTTCTATTGTTATCTTAACTTTCTGGGTCTCCTGATCAACTTCCCAAACAGTACAGTTGACGCCCATCACACCCTCCGCGACGGCGAGTTTGTTTGCCATCTCAATAATGCCAGGTATATGGGGTTTCAGAACATCCAACACGACCCTTCGAATGCCGCTCAACTCTGATTCCTCATTCCCACATTATCGTGGTGGTATATAGAATTGTCCGGATGTCGCATCAAAAAATATTATCAATCCTTTAACGATAGGATCTGCATGTTACCCATCTCAGAGTTCCATGTCTTGGATATAAATTCCGCATTTTGGGGCGTCTCAACAGAGACGCTCATGGAGCAGGCCGGATGTGCCGTAGCGGATGTTGTCCTTAACAGATATCCGAATGCAAATAGGATCGCTGTTGTATGCGGTAGCGGCAACAATGGAGGGGACGGTTTTGTGGCCGCAAGACACATGATTCCCTACCGTGACGTGGATGTTCTTATGGTTAAACCGCCTTCCTCAATAAGGACCAAGGCATCACAGAAGAACTATCAGCTTATAGAAGAGTATTCTCAACCGCTGGAAAATGCGGATCTGAATAAATACCAGCTCATTGTTGATGCTATTTTAGGGGTGGGCCTTAAAGGCGAAGTGGTTGAACCATATGCTACCGCCATCAAGCAAATCTCCTCTGTAGACGCACCTATAGTCTCAGTAGATTGCCCATCCGGTCTAGGCACTCAGCTGGCCGTCCTTCCCGAGATTACTGTGACCTTTCATGACATTAAAGAGGGTATGAATGAGATTTCTTGTGGCGAGATTATAGTGGCTGATATAGGAATACCATGGGAGGCTATCAACCTCACCGGACCAGGGGAAGCCAGCCTTTATCCACTGCCTCAGATGGATTCCCACAAAGGAGAGAATGGTAGGTTGCTCGTTATAGGTGGCGGTCCGTATACCGGTGCCCCCGCTTTAGCAGCTCTTGCTGCATATCGTTCTGGCTGTGATTTAGTGTACGTCGCCACAACTACTACTTGCGCTAATATAGTGGCATCTTATTCTCCGATAATCATAACACATGATCTGCCTGGTAAAATAATCAACTCAGAACATCTAGATTTATTATATCAACTATCCAAAAAAAGTGATGCCGTTCTCATAGGGCCGGGAATCGGGACCTCTCCCGATACTCTAGATGCTATTTTCGATTTCCTCTCTGATTGCGATAAGGCGGTGATCATCGATGCAGATGCCATATCGGTAGCGCGCTCCGCATTCGACGGAAGCTCTCCAGACATCCTTATCACACCCCATAAGAGAGAGATGGAGAGACTTACAGGGGAAGAATGCCCCAGTGATATTGAGGAGAGAAGGGAATACGTACAGTCGAAGGCATCTGAATGGGGGGCCACTGTGCTTTTAAAAGGAGCAGTGGACATTATCAGTGATGGACGGCGTGTGAAGATGAACCGTACGGGGATCCCTGCCATGACAGTAGGCGGTACAGGCGATGTGCTTGCCGGTATTGCCTCTGGGTTAATGAGTAAGGGTATGTCATCATATGATGCGGCCCGTTTGGCCGCCTATGTTAACGGGACAGCTGGCGAAAGGGTTTTTCTCCTCCATGGATACGGGCTCGTTGCCACCGATCTGCTGGAGCATATTGGTAAGATAATCAAGGATGCAATGGATTTTGGAAAAGAGATATGAAGCTATTTCCGGTTCCTGACAGACCTATATTACATCTTAGCGGGGAGAGAGAAATTCTGGTCATCGCCGATCTGCATATAGGACTAGAGGCTCATCTGTCCTGGAAAGGATTCCATATGCCTTCGCAGACAAAGAAGATGACCGACGAACTGATTAGGATGAGCGAAGGTATTGATGCTCTGGTAATATTAGGGGACATTAAACACCGTGTTCCTGGAAGTACACGGCAAGAACACAAAGAGGTGCCAGAATTCTTCGACAGACTTTTGGATGTTTATCCACGAATAGAGATAGTACGGGGGAATCATGACGCCAATCTTGAGGATTTCATTCCTCCCGAAGTTACCATACATCCTGCAAGCGGTTTTGTCCTCGATGGCATAGGTATGGTTCATGGTCATACCTGCCCATCAGAGGAGGTGATGAAATGCAGGACGGTCTTAACAGCACACAATCATTCCCGAATAAGTTTCTTGGGACCCCACGGTAGTGGGCCCACTGAACCCTGTTGGCTTCGCATACCGTTCCGTGAGAGGCCTCCCGAGGAGCTAGTAGTCGTTCCAGCCTTCAACCCCAATCTCGGAGGTTCACCGATCAACCTTGACGGGGAAGGACTTTTGGGCCCCGTGCTCAACGATTCACGCCTAGATGTATGTGCCGCCCAGGTATATCTGCTAGACGGAGTGTCATTAGGCAAACTAGGGAATCTTATGCTTAAAGGTAGGGAATACAAGAAAAGAAAGATATTGTAAAAGAGTTTTGATGCGCAAGCTCAGTTGCGCTCGATGGTTTTGTAGACCTCACCGTCTGGATCTCTTATGATCGCTTTGAGAGGCATCTGACCGGGCAAACTGTGCGTTGCACAGGAGTTGCAGGGGTCATACGCCCTGAAGGCCATCTCCACCATATTAAGCAGACCGGGTGATACCTGCCAGTCCTTTATGAGAGCTTTTGCTGCCTTGGCTACGCTCATGTTTATCGGACCATTATTATTGGTAGTACCTACCACCAAGTTCACATCGGTGACAATCCCATCCTCATCACAGACATAGTGATGGGTCAAGGTCCCACGCGGCGCTTCTACACAACCGATCCCCACTCCCCCTGGAGAGATGTCGTGCTGCTTTATATCACCTGTAGTTAGGTCAGGGTTCTGAGCGATCTCATGACATAATTCGGCGGCATAGAGCATCTCTATAATTCTGGCCCAATGTGTAGCCAGGGTATGATGAACAGGGCCCTCCACACCAAGGTCACGGAATGTGGCGAAGAACTTTTCGTATTCTTCCTGAGCTAACGGTGTCTTCATTCCATCAGCGACATTGAGCCTGGAGAGTGGAGTGGCACGGTACATACCGCTATCTGGACCATCTACAAAACCCTTGTACCCGACATTCTTAAGGTACGGGAACTTCTGGTATGACCATGGTTCCACAGCCTCTGCTACATGGTCTAGGTAGTCCTTGGCCTCATACTTGGCGAACTCTTTGCCCTTCTGGTCTACAACCCTAATAGGGCCATCATGGAACTCAACCTTATTGTCCTTGTTGACCATGCCCATATAGTATGTCTCATTATAGAAGATGTCTGGGTTGGTTATTATGTCCATGTAATCCTTGTTGGCAAGGACGACGTCGGCAAACACCTTCTGAGTGGTGAGAGAAAAGTCCACCATGTATTCAGTCATCGCAAGTATCTCTTTTTGCTCTTCCTTGCTCACAGGTTTTGAGACACCGCCAGGAACACCCATAACCGGATGGGTGGCCTTGCCTCCTAATATGGCCTGAATCTTCTGAGCATATGATCTTGCTTTGATCACAGCCGTTCCCAGCTCAAGACCGACAGCACCGATCACTCCCAAAACATTTCTGCTAGCTGGAGGCGCCGCGGGACCCAAAACAAAATCTGCGGATGCCAGTGCATAAAAATGCGCGATGTGGCTATGGACAAAATGGGCACCGTAGAACAGGTCCCTTATCATGAACGCTGTATCGGTCGGTTTGGTGTGATAGCACTCATCGATAGCCTTTGTGGAGGCCATATGATGAGCGCCTGGGCACACACCGCACAATCTGGCTGTGAGTTGGTTCATCTCAGTCACCCTTCGGCCGATGCAGAACCTCTCAAAACCACGTAGCTCAGGCGTTTGGAAGTAAGCATTGGCTACATTGCCGTTCTCGTCCAAAAATATCTCAATGTGTCCATGTCCTTCCAAACGTGTGATCGGGTCGATGGTTATCCTGTTCGATTCGCTCTTAGTTGTCTCATCCCAAATAATAGGGGCTGACATTTTTACTTACCCCCCTTCTCTTTAACGCCTCTGTTGATCAAGGACTTAGCTAGGGTGAACTGGTAGAAGTAACCCAAAGGATCCTTGATCTG
>DUKW01000098.1 GCA_013329105.1 Candidatus Methanomethylophilaceae archaeon
TTTATTTTGACGTCTTCGCGTTCGCTCTTGACCTTAAAAAGTGCCTCGCGTACCTTTTCGACCCCATCAGATGCAGGGTTGGTCAACTCTAAAATGGCCTCTATTTGAACGTACGGCGGGGTAACGTTTTCCACAGCCACTTCGATCAGTGTCTCTACCCAGTCCCCTTTATTCTCGCGGCGGAACTCCTCTGGTGCGGATGCAATACTCTCAAAAGCTCCGTATAACGTCTCATACTCCTCGATAATATTGTAACCGAACTCTTCATAAGCCTTTTCTAGGTCTATGCCTAGACGTTCGGCAACTATCCCCAAGAGTTTTTCCGCCTTGTTCTCGTTCTTCCATTGCTGAATTTTTTCTCTTCGTTGGTGTTCATTGACCGATTTCAAGGAGAGGTCTATGTGGCCCCTATCCGGGTCAACCTCCAAGACCTTGCAGACGATTTTCTGGCCCTCACGAATGTAGTCCCTGATGTACTTTACCCAACCCGTTGCCACATCCCTGACATGGACGAAACCCTCTTTGTCGCCGTATTCGTCTAGGCTGACAAAGGCACCGAAGTTCTTGACACTCTTGACCGTACACACAACGAGTTCGCCCGATTCGGGATAGTCTTGGGCACGAGCCATCAGCTGACCACCTCTAGCAGTTCACCTTTGATATTGCCAACTCCTCCTCGTGGCTCTACCAGGGTTGAACCGCATACGTTGCATACCACTTTGGTGGCAGCCTTCCTAAAGGTTATCTGCTCATTGCCGCAGTCTGGGCAGCGAACTTTTACAAAATCCCCGCTCATATTTTTCACTCCACCAATTCAAATTTCTTAGCTCTTATACATGCCTTTTGATGGGCCTTTTTGCAAGTGCGGCAACGATATCTTAAGTTAACCCGCTTGGTAGGTTTCTCTCTGCCTTCAGGTTTAGGGCGAGGGAAACCACCATAACCAGCTGTAACCTTTCTGAACCTTCGCTGGCCCCATTTCAGTTCGCTTGCCTTTTTCTTTTTGACCCTCTCTACATCATGATCTGTGTGGGTCTGGCAATACGGACAGTAAGTTTTTACGATTCGAGGTAGTTTCACTATAATCACCTTAAGGGACAGTGCTTAATACTGATGTCGTATAAAAACCCTTTACCTTGCTCAATTAAATATAGATTCTGGTTGCCTTTTGAAACTTAAGGTGACAGAACAATAAAACAAACGTTTATGGCGTTCTTATTCTTGCATACTTTGAGCATTTTAGTTTAATAGAAAAGACTATATAATTCAAACAATTATTTTTTATAGTCTATGATGGAGAATACTCGAAAGAAGGATGATGATAATCTCGTCGATCTCTTGATCAAGACGGGCATGAAGAAAAACGTCGCCAAGACACTGGTCTTCCTGAAAAATGTCGGTGAGACTACATCGGTAGAGATAGAGAAGTCGACATCCCTTCGTCAACCTGAGGTTTCTATCGCTATGCAGGAGCTACGCAATCGCGGCTGGGTGGAGAAAAGGAACATCAAAAAGAAAGGGAAGGGCAGACCGGTTCACGCATATCGTCTATCAGTGCCCTTTTCTAGTATAATTGACTCTATAGAGGAGGACGAGATAAAACACGTTCAGAGCATTCTTAACAATATAAAGCTCTTGCGAGAGTCGGCTCTGGACTGATCTTACGGTTTTTATTTTTCCAGCACTTCTATACGATCTCTGTACGCGACAATGACCTTTTTGGTAAGGTCTAGGAACAGACCGTTTTCGATCACGCCGGGTATAGAATCTATTTTGGATTCTAGGTGATAGGGGTGATTGATACCTTGGGAGAAACCACAATCAAATATTAGGTTGCCGCCATCCGTTATGAAGGCATCTCCGTTCATGGTACGGAGAACGGGATTACAACCAATATCGGCCAAGGCCTTAGCAGTATGTGTATGGCCAAAATTGAGAACTTCTACCGGTAAGGGACTTTTGGTTCCCAATCTGTCCACCAACTTACTGGAATCGACTACAATGACCTCTGTTTTTGTGGCCGCTGCCACGATCTTCTCTCTCAGAAGAGCTCCGCCCAAACCCTTTATCAAGTGAAGGTAAGGACCAACCTCATCGGCACCATCAATGGTCAGGTCGATGGAATCTATATCATCAATGTCGACTATCTCTATCCCGTTCTCTTTGGCAATCCTTTCTGTTTGCAGGGAAGTGGCCACACAGCGTAGGTCAAAACCATCCTTTATAAGCCGTCCTACAGCCTTGATGGCGTAATAGGCTGTTGACCCCGTTCCCAAACCAACAGTCATGCCATCCTCTATTAGTTCTACTGCCTTCTCTGCAGCAGCCCTCTTCAAATCCTCGGCGTTCAAAGTCCCTCCCTCTCTATCATTCTTATAAGGGTGTTGACTATACCTTCGTTAAGTTCCTTTCCGAGCTCAGCGCTAGCCTCGGAGAGGTCCCCAGCATAACCTTGGGGAAAGCATGTCTCCGGGTTGGGTATAACCATATAACCTTTGCTTTGGTAGTACCCTTTATCTTGCATCTTTTTGACAAGTTCAGGACGTATGTGCATGATCCTCGATGTTTCCACGGCACCTCCATGGCCATCTCCAGGAGAGATTTTGCCTGCCGCCAGTTCATCGGCTATGCTGTAATCGCTCAGCAGCATCAACTTTACACCGTAGTTATATACGATGCGTCTGCAAGCCTCAGTTACTGCAGCCATATGAGTACTGCCAGCATGCCCAGACAATACAAGGAATCTCTTCCCGCCCTGTCGAACAAAAGACTCCAGTATCTCGAAGAGTATTTGATGCAGGGTCTCGAAGCTGATGTCGATGGTTCCTGGCATATTTCTAGTAGATGAATGCATACCATAATGCAGTGGCGGGGCCACAAAAGCGGGTATCTTCTCTGCTAAACGGTCAGCCACCCATTCTGGCTGCAGGCTGTCTGTACCCAATGGGAGATGAGGGCCATGTGCTTCCGTAGCGCCCAGGGGTAGTATAATAAGGGGATCCTTTTCCATGGTTGCCGCGAAATCATCGCGGGTCATATTTTCAATCCTCATCTTTTCCCCCTCTCTTTATCAGTTTGGTACCACAGACAGGACATATCCCCCTTTCTAATGAATCCACACCGAAACGGTATTTCAGTTCTTGGTTCTTATGTTCTATGTCCTTAGAGGAGATAGAGCGGTTGCAACGGGAACAGTACATTGAGATAAGAATGTAATAGTTATCTTAAAGTTTGATGCCGGAATATTTTAAAGTGAAGCATCTTTTTCTCTCTGTAATGAGATTGGCTTCCTTATTCTCCGGAGGCAAGGACTCACTGATGTCCCTGTATCTGATGGAGCAGCAGGGTCATGACATCACCGTTCTGGTGAATATCGCACCCAGGTGTGATTCCTCCTTTATGTTCCATACTCCTAATCTGCATCTCCTCCCTTTGATGGCTAAGTCAATGGGAAAAACACTTGTGCAGGCTGAAGGCGGTCTGACAGAAGAGGAGGATCTCGATGCGTTGGAGAAAACATTATCCACTTTGGATGTGGAGGGAGTCATAATAGGTGCCATAGCGTCGGATTATCAATGGGACAGGGTCAACAGGGTATGCGAGAAGATCGGTCTGAAGGTGTTTGCACCCATGTGGCGGAAGGCACCTGATATAGTGTTGAGAGAGATGATCGATGCCGATGTGCGTGCAGTTTTCGTCGCGGTAATGGCTGAAGGATTAGAACCAAGTTGGTTAGGTAGGGAATTGGATATGGCCGCGTTAGAAGAGTTAAATTCGCTCTCGTTTAGATACGGTATTAATGTTGCTGGAGAAGGAGGAGAGTATGAGACTCTTGTATTGGACTCCCCTCTTTATTCTCGTCCTTTAGTGATTGATATGATCGAGGAATCAGTTAGCAGGGATTCTGCAATCATGAGGGTGACCAAAGCTCACTTGGGGTCCCGATAGGAGTGAATGAAATCTAATAACTCCTTGTAATTTGGCGGCTGAGCAGGGTCTTCTTTAGCTGCCCACACATAGGCTATGTATCCATCACTATCTACAACATACAAAGCCCTTCCAGCCATGCCTTTGTATATATCATGGTTTTCGATAAGGCAACCATATAAGGATGCCACCTCTCCGTTGACATCAGACAGGAGTGGGAAAGGGAAATGCATTCTTGCATGATACCTGCGGTGCATATCTATCGGATCACGCGCTATTGCCCAGAAGCTCATGTCACGTTTTTTGAATTCGCCATATATGTCGCGGAACTTGTTGAGTACCCAGGAACATGTAGTGCCGAAGTCGCCCATATAAAAGACAAAAACCACCGGTCCCTGCTCTAATTCTTTGCTTAGAGTTAAAGGGCCTGATGTAGATTCAAGTGTGAAGTCAGGGGCCCTGGATCCCACAGGCAATGGTTTGGGGTGGTACCATCCTAAAGACATGGACTACAGCACATCATCTATTGATCTTAAAATGTTCGTGATATCCGGGAGTTCGGATGGCTTTTCGGCCCTCCATTTGAAAAGTATCCGGCCGTCAGTGCCGACAAGAAAGAACTCCCTGTTGGTGAAACCCTTCACAGTAGAAGACTCTTTCACGATGGCACCATATTTCTTGCTGACCTCTTGCCCTATATCGATGATATGTTCAAAAGGAGACTCTAGACGCTCTATCCACTTTAGGTGTGTTTCTTTGCTATCGGGATTTATGGGCATGAGTCGGATACCTCTACTAGAGAATTCATTTGCCCTCTCGACCAATTTTTTCATGAACTGTGTGCAGTTGATCCCGAAGGCCGCTACATGAAAATAAAGCAGTATTGGGCCTTTAGACGCTTCTTCATAAAGATTGAAAGAATCTCTTTTAGTGGTGGGAAGCGTGAAATCCGGTGCCAAATCTCCAACTTCTGGGGTCATGTTCATGAGAACTATGATAAACAATTTAACGATTGTTCTAGTAAAGTTAAAAACCCTTATAGCTTAGATATAACGATAATCAGTCTCTGATAAAGGATGCGAACAGGAAACGGCTTTCTGAAGGTTTTTCTCACTTGGGTTTTTTGAACTATCTCATTTGATTATTCTCTACGGTTATCCTTTAGTGCAATTTGACCTAAGGAATGATGGCATTCTGATTGAGATAGGGATCATTTTTATCGGTTTGTTACTGTATGACTAGTATGCTCTTGGGGACGAGTACGAATAGAAAATAATCCAACCCAGTGCTAAAATTTTTGAAGATCGCTCTCATCTATTTTGGCCTACCATGTGCTGGTACGAGAGCAGCTCCTAAATGATCAAGTCAGTATCTCGAATCCCAATACCGATAAAGGAGTCATTACCAAAGCCCATA
>DUKW01000113.1:0-1986 GCA_013329105.1 Candidatus Methanomethylophilaceae archaeon
GGTCGATGCAGGAGCTGGATCTGGGCGAGATCCTGGTAAAGCGATTAAAGAATGAATTTGGAGAAGTCGTGACGAGGGTGCAAGTAACTATAGTCACCGACCCAAAAAAGGTGGATGAAATTTATGCTGAGGCGCGGAGAGTCTATGCACAGAGGGATGAGCGTATAAAGGGACTGCGGGACGAATCTGTTGATGTTTTTTATACGTGTACCCTCTGTCAATCCTTTGCCCCAGACCATGTTTGTATAATATCACCAGAACGTCTGGGACTTTGTGGCGCAATAAACTGGCTCGATGCCAAGGCCAGTCATAGGATCTCACCACATGGACCCAACCAACCCCTTGATAAGATGGAATCTATAGATATCGCGAAAGGAGAGTGGGAAGGCGTCAATGCCACAGTCCGATCGCTTTCCCACAATAAGATAGAGCGCCTATGCCTATACAGCATAATGGATGCCCCCATGACCTCATGCGGTTGCTTTGAGGCCATAGCCGCCATGACACCTGATATGCAAGGTATTGCTATTGTAGATCGGGAATACCAGGGAATGACACCACTAGGAATGAAATTTTCCACACTCGCTGGCTCCATAGGCGGCGGCAGGCAGACACCGGGCTTTATGGGAATAGGAAGAAACTATATAACAAGCGAGAAATTCTTGGCAGCTGAGGGGGGGCTAAAAAGAGTGGTCTGGATGCCTAAAAAGCTGAAAGAACGGCTAGCTGATGCGTTGGCAGAGAGAGCAGCTGCAATCGGAGAGCCGGACCTTTTGGACAAAATCGCTGACGAAACCGTTTGTGATGACGCCCCCTCCCTAATAGAATGGATGGAACAGGTAGGACATCCCGCCTTGCGGATGCCCTCACTATTATGAGGTGATTCATTGGTAAACGTACCTTTACCAAAAGAAAAATGGAGCGGAGCTATAGGACGTGTGGTTCTTGGAGATGGTTCGGTGGTCGCCGGAGGGGCTAAAGGCATGCCTTTTCTATCGTTTGAGGACCCGGAGCCCCCGTGCCCTTTGATAGCTGGAGAGGTCGTTGATCATTTAGAAGATTTTCCCCCAATCGCTAAGAACCAGTTCTCAAAATGCGCTGAAAACCCTATAGAGTGGTCTTTGAGATGGAAAGAATTGGGAGCGGACCTTATATGCTTGCGTTTGCTCAGTACCGATCCCGAGAAGGGAAATAAGGGTCCTGATTACGCAGCAACGCTGGCCAAGGAAATAGTCGATGCAACCGATATGCCTTTGATAGTTTACGGCTGTGGGATAACGGAGAGAGACTACACGACGCTGGAGGCTGTGGGAACGGCTCTGAAGGGAAATCGCTGTCTCTTGGCCCATGCAGATGAGGATTCGTATAAACGGGTCTCCGCGTCTGCCATTGCTAATAAACACGCCGTTGTGGCCTTCTCCAACCTGGATATAAACCTAGCCAAACAGATGAATATCCTTCTCAGCGACTTTGGTGTTGATCGCAAAGACATCGTGATGGATCCCCTGATGGCCGCACTTGGTATGGGATTGGAATACTCATATTCCGTTAATGAAAGGATAAGACTTGCCGCACTCTCAGGAGACAGGATGTTGCAGATGCCGATGGTATGCGATGCCAGCCAGGCCTGGCAGGTTCGAGACTGTTACGAAGAGGCTGACGACCTTGGTGATCCGGTTGAAAGGGCCACATGGTGGGAGTTCGCTACTGCCCTGGCATCATTGCTCTCCGGCGCTGATATCTTAATAATGAGGGGAGCCAACGCCATGTTACTCATAAAAGAGGCCATTGACGAATTAAGGGGTGTTGTCTAATGCCAACTGCCATAGAGTTCTTCAAATATCTTCCCAAGACCAATTGCGGGGAATGCGGACAACCCACCTGCCTGGCCTTCGCTATGCAGCTTGCAAACCAAAAGGCCTCACTCGATTTATGCCCTTACGTAGATCAAGATGCAAAGAGTAGGCTTGAAGAATCCAGTGCTCC
>DUKW01000113.1:2150-5349 GCA_013329105.1 Candidatus Methanomethylophilaceae archaeon
GAGGAGACCGTCCTTTACCGTCATGAACGGAGATTTGTGAACCCCATAGCATATGCTGTCACCTTCTCGGATCTTATGTCTGCCGATGAGATGAACTCTGAGATTCAACGTTATCAGAATATGGTATTTGAGAGAGTGGGTATGCTCTTTCATCTTGATATCTTCGCTCTCTCTGACGACTCCCATGATCCTGAGAGGTTTAAAGAGGCAGCAGAACGCCTTGCATCGACAGGCATGCCGTTGGTGCTGATGTCCTCAGATGCTGAGCTGCTGCGTCCTGTCGCTGAACTGTTAAGGGAGAGGAGGCCGTTGATTTACGCTGCCAACAGTATCAACTATGAAAGAATGTTTGCTCTGGCAAGAGATACATCCCTCCCCCTCGCATTGCTGGCCGATGACCTGGAAGAGATGGCAGACCTTACAGAGAAGGCACGGTCCTTCGGCCTAGAAGATTTGGTACTCGATCTGGGTTCCTCAAATATGAAAAACATCTTGGAAAGGAACACCATCGCACGAAAGGTTTCTTTACGACGGATGTTCAAGGGCCTGGGGTATCCTCTGATGAACCGCGTAGGATCTGGAGAGGCAGCAGTGATGAAGGCCATGCTCGCCACTATGAAATACGGCAGCCTTGTGATCTTCGATTCGTTGGAGGCTCAACAGGCACTGCCTCTAATGACACTCCGACAAAATATATACACCGATCCACAAGTCCCAATTCAGGTGAAGGAGGACCTCTACCCCATAAACGGTCCCACCGAGGATTCACCGATCCTGTTCACGACAAACTTTTCACTGACATACTTCACCGTCAGGGCAGACTTGGAGAAGTCACGTTATCCTGTCTGGCTACAAGTAGTTGATACGGAAGGTTTGTCGGTTCTGACCGCTTACGCCGCTGGGAAGTTCAGCCATGAACGGGTGGCAGCCGCATTGGAGAAGAGCGGTGCGTTGCAGAAGTCTTCCGGCCCTGTGGTAACGCCAGGCATGGTAGCCAAGATGAGTGGCAAACTTGAGGACCTTGTAGGCAGGAAGGTTATCGTTGGCCCAGTAGAGTCCTCGGGGCTGCCGAAATTTCTCAAAAACCTCAAAGAATGAGCCTTTCGCACATGCGACCGACCACGTTCAGAATTTTGCTTCCTTCAAGGCCCTGCAGGGGGAGTCCTTCTGCGTTCAGGCGCTTTATCGTCTCGTCATAAGGTAGGAGCACATAATCCCTAAAACCTCTTTCCTCAACCATGGTCCTGATCTTTTCTTCCTCTCCCTCTAAACAGGAATTAACCATCAGGACAGTCCTCCGTGCTGAGATCTCCAACTCCTCACTGAGCTCTCTTATCCTCGTTGCTGCCTTCAGGCCTGGGACAGTAGGATCGGAGACCACTATAAGAACATCAATACCCTCTATTGTACCACGTGACAAGTGCTCCATTCCCGCCTCATTGTCCACAATCATGTGAGGGTATCCTTTGGCCAATGTGCCTATAGTGTCCTTCATCACACTATGCGCAAAACAATAACATCCTTTGCCAGGTGGCCTACCCATAACCAAAAGGTCAAACCCCTTCCCTTCAGTCAGTGCTCTATATACCCTGCTCTTCAAAAAATCATGTTTAGCAACCGAGGGAGGGGCATCTTTTATATCGTCCAGTGCAACCGACATATAGGATCTGGGCTCCACACCCAACTTCTCCCCTAAATTAGCGTTGGCATCAGCATCGATTGCGAGGACAGGAGGATCGCTTACGGATATGTATTCAATAATAAGGGCAGCAAGGGTGGTCTTTCCCACTCCGCCCTTTCCGGCCATGGCCACCCTTGTCATAACGAATACCTCTTTCGTAGGGCATCCGACAGTTCATGGAGGAGTTTCAACACCTTAGGCACTATCTTTTCCTCCAAACCCCCTAGCCCACATTGGGGTGTCAGTAGGCAACGACGAAGGAGTAAATCTGTATCCAAACCCTTCTCCGCAAGAGAGGAAATATGTATTTCCATCAGCCTCATCAATGTGTCTGCAGTTTCTATAGAAACACCCTCCTCGGTATTGGGAACTATCCCCCATGCCAAAGTACCTCCTCTCTCCAGGAAGGCTGCCATCTCCTCAGGATACAGTGCAACGGTGTGACCATAAGAATATGCATCAAAAGAAAGGATGTCCGTATTCGTCGACATCACCATCGGCCAATCGGTGTTACCGCAACAATGGATAGCTTTGTGTGCTTCCACACCCTCCATAGATTCGTTGATCCAATCCACAGCATCTTTTGAAGATATACCAGCGAAGGGCGTACCAAGCATGGTAAGTGTAGGCTCATCAAAGAAAATCATGACCTGAGAATTCTTCTTCCTGAGTTCACGAACCTGCCATTTAGCCATCATGTTGACGTTCTTACGAATGATCTCCCCATAAGCTTCGTCGTAAATGACTGCTCGGCCATGAGTGTCAATAATCTGAAGCCCCTCGCTTATAGGGCCAGTGACCTGGCCCTTTAGGGCGGCGAAATCTCCCAACGGACGTTCTAGGAAGGCATATAGCCCACTGAAATACTCAGGAGGGTGGCAAAAATATTCCAGATCTTCAGAGATGACCGCTGTATAGAACTCCATGGGATCATAGCAATTTAGGTCCACAGTGATGGTCTTTGCCTCAGGATCGATTACTATCCCTGGCAGACGGACCCCTGTCTGGGCGTACATACTTTCTACATAACCCCTCGATGGCAGCTGAGGCCAGGCAGGTACATCGATACCACTGGAGAGGATCGTGTCGATCGCCTCGACAGCGTCTTTGTGTGGTAGTGATCCTATAAGAGTTGCTGAACAGTTCCAATCCATCAAGAGCCAATCTTGCTATTCTTATTAAAGGCTTTTATTCCTCTGAGCTGTAAAAAAGGACTCGTCTGTGTGAGGAATGAAAAGCGCTGAAGTATATTCGTCAAAGAACGATGCATCACTGCTCAGATCTAAGTAAGTCATTTTCCTTACAATGTCCTGCGCCTCGGCCCATTTAGACCTATGAAGCAATACCTCCTTGGCACCTGCCAAGGCAGCATTCCCCAGGAAATGAAATCTCTCACGGGGCAGATCGGGAAGAAGCCCGATGGTTATAGCACTCTCCAAATGAATGTGACGACCGAACCCTCCCGCGATGAACACTCGATCCAAATCGGAAAAAGATAGCCCTAAATTTGAGAGTAAA
>DUKW01000107.1 GCA_013329105.1 Candidatus Methanomethylophilaceae archaeon
GCTGTACCTGGGGGGCCTATGAAGAGCACATGCTCACCAGAAAGGAGTGCCAGGAGCGCGCCCGAGATCTCGTCCTCCCTTTCTTTATATCGTGCATTAAGAGCTTTGATCAATTCATTTACTCTATCAATCATAAAGACACCGTGTGGTCATCAAAGGAGAGAGTCCTTGATATAAGATATTGTTGAAACATCAATCGAACTTTGATATGGTGGGTAACGGATAATTTATTTCATCTCCAAGACAATTAACCAGAGTTGATGGCAAAGTTTGAGAAACGCAGTCTTGCTCTCGGCATTGATGCTGGAGGATCATACACCGACGCTGTGGTAATGGACATTAAAAACCGCACTGTTTTAGCTAGAGCGAAGACTCCGACTACCCATCAGGACCTCATCATAGGGATGGCACGAGCCCTAGAGATGTTAATGCTACAGAGGACCTTTGACAATGAAGAGATACACTTCGTAGGTCTATCCACTACTTTAGCTACTAACTCGATATTAGAAGGGAAAGGAGGCAGAGTAGGGCTTATAACCATCGGATGGGAACCTGACAATAAATGGTCACTCGGCTCTGATATAAGCATCTCGATACGTGGCGGACATGATGTTAACGGTAGAACAGAGCAGGGACTTGATGAGAAGGGTCTTGAAAACGCCGTGCGTAAGATGAAGGATAAAGTGCAGTCTTTGGTGGTCTCCAGTAAATTCTCTGTTCTTAACCCCTCTCATGAAGAGAGGGCACGGGCACTGATCAATAAGTGGTGTGACCTTCCAGTCATCACTGGTCATGAATTGTCCTCCGAACTTGGTGTTAAGGAGCGCACTGTCACCGCGGTACTGAACGGGCGTCTTCTGCCTATAGTGAATGATTTCCTTAACGACGTCTGTTTCATGCTGAAGAGACAACACATCGACGCCAAAGTCATGGTGCTGCGCGGTGACGGGACCATGATGAATATCGAAACCGCTAGAGCCCATCCTGTCGAGACAATAATGTCTGGTCCAGCAGCCTCCGCTCTTGGGGGAAAATTCCTTTCAAGAAACGAGAATTGCATCGTCGTGGACATGGGCAGCACCTCTACTGACATCATATACGTTAGAAGGGGACTCCCTCCAGTGCGGAAGGAGGGGGCGGTAGTGGGAAACCGTCGCACCCCTGTAAAAGCGATGGATGCACGGACAATTGGTCTGGGAGGCGACTGCCATATCTCCAGACAGGGCAAAGGCAGGATCGTCATAGGTCCACGGCGAGTGGTCCCCCTCTGCATGGCGGCCTTGAGTTATCCTTCCCTGATAGAGAGAATGAGAGCAAAAGAGGATAACCTATTCCTTATACCCCATAGCACACACTTTGAAGCATTAGATGAAAATGCAGACATAATATTACACTTCATTCGCGACAACGCACCGTGCAGCCTGAAAGAAGTGGTTGATGGAAATCCACAGATCATAACCTCAAAAATGGCCATCGAGAAACTGATATCATACGGCAACGTCATAGAGACTGGCCTTACACCTACAGACCTTTTGCACGTAAAAGGACAATTTCTTGCCGGGGATCGGGACGCGTCATATTATGGTCTCCTATATGAAGCGTCCTTGGCTAACATGACCCCCCAACAGTTCCTAGACAAGACACTGCACCGCATCATATCTGAACTGGGTGTGGGAATCCTTCGGAAAGTCATATTGGATGATACCGGCGATGATTCCTCTGGAAAAGCCATGAACGCCATCCTGCGGAGCGCTGTAGGTGATGGATATATGGACCTTATCGATGTAAGACTGTCCTTGAACATACCTGTAGTCGGTCTCGGAGGACCATCGTACCTTTTCCTTCCTCCTTTAGAGGACCGTCTGGGAGTTAAGGTTATCATACCAATGGACAACGATGTGGGCAATGCCATCGGCACTATATGTTCCAAAGTCTCCGAGTATTCTTCAGCAATCATAAGACCTCTTCGTAGCGGCGGTTTTGTGATAAAAAAAGCGTTTTCGTCTGCCGTTTGGGGCCCGCGCCTACAAAAGGGCCCTTA
This sequence comes from Candidatus Methanomethylophilaceae archaeon, assembly GCA_013329105.1. GTDB lineage: Archaea > Thermoplasmatota > Thermoplasmata > Methanomassiliicoccales > Methanomethylophilaceae > UBA9915 > UBA9915 sp9915u. The sequence goes on from DUKW01000107.1 coordinate 2,042, forward strand.
CAAAAAAAAAAAGAAGGGTTAAGAAGGTGGTCGAGGCCCGGCCGCCCCGGGGGGGGGGGGGGACAAAAACCGGGGGGGAGAAGGAGAAAAATCTAAATTTAAACACACAAAGAGGCGCGCGGGAGCGGGGCGGGGGAGGGCGACCCCCCCCCCCCNNGTCTGCCGTTAGGGTCCAGCGCTTACAAGAGGCCATTGACAAAGCAAAGCAGATGGTTAACGATGATGCTATACGCCGTGCCGCCAAGGCTGGAGGCGTGAACATAACCGTGGAGATAGAAGTAGATACATCTAATTTCAACAACTCAGACGGCAGCGCGGAAGTGGACCGGATAGAGGTGAAGGCACGAGCACTAGCCGACCCTATGGGTTCGATGCTCTAATTCTCCAAGGATGATATTTGGTGTCTGAGATTTCTTAGCTTCATCTTGAGAGCCCATGGCGATCTCTGAAGCGAAATCTCACCCTGCAGTTGCTTCTCCACTATTGCCATCACCATGCGAAGCCCTATATGTTTTGGATTGTTCCGGAACCTTTCTAGATCATCGATGCCTGGGCCGCTGTCACTATAAGTGATCTCTAGCGTCCCGTCCACTTGCTCCAGATGAAAAGATATGTGACCTCCGCTCTTATTGATTGCATGCTTGATGGCATTAGATATCAATTCATTGACCACAAGGCCTATCTGCGCCAAAGCATCTGTGGAGATAGGCAATCTAAGGTCGTTGACTTCCGTACGCACACAGGTATAATCGGTGCCCTCAAGAATCTCCTCCACAAGCTCCCGGATGAACTGACCCAGCTCTATGTCTTCGTTCACTTCGTAACGGTATGCGTACTGGTATGCTTTTATCATGGCCAAAAGCTGATTGTGGACGCTGACTAACGATTCGATGCTCGCCTCGCTCTCATGTTTGAATCTTTGCAGGAAAAGCATGGATGTCAGAAGCTGGAGATTATTACCTACCCTGTGATTTACCTCTCT
>DUKW01000036.1 GCA_013329105.1 Candidatus Methanomethylophilaceae archaeon
TATCTGTTTCTCCATCACCATTAAAGTCCCATTCCCAGGAAACAACAGCATTGTTATCATAAGAACGATTGGCCATCAGCACCACAGTCTCTCCCTCTTTGTACAATCTGTCATCAAAATCCAAAACGGCAACGGGTGGATATGGATCAGTGGACCAATCAAACAAGAAAGCGTCAGTAAAGAAATCGGCCAACTCGGGTGAGGAAATACAGAATGCCAACTCACGGTTATTGATGAAAGATGTGTCGACCCAGTTGAAACTCCCAACCACCGTAACCGTTTCCGTAACGACACCTTTGTTGTGCTGTAAAGAGAAGTGCCGTACACCCTCCCATGTCTTTGCCATACAACCTTCCCAGGCGCTCACCTCTTTTGCTATTTCCGTATTCTGGCCGTCTGTATCCCCCATTGGGGAAGAGTCCAAAAGAAGTCGTACATCCACCCCCTCGGCTCCCGCATCGCGCATCCATGATAATGGCGACTCTCTGTTCAGCCATGATGTCCGACAGTAGAACTGTTGCGAATACAGCCTACTTTCTGCCTCTCTCATCACTGTCTCCAGCCAAGTCATACCATGATCCGGACCTAATGCTACGGATACCATAGCAACATAACTATAACCGATAATCGCTTGTGGCAGAGGAAAAGTTCCCAGATTATCGGCTTCTAGGTGTGAATAATACTCAGTAAAAGAGACGACATCGCGATGACGAAGGTCAAAATCCTCGAGGAAAATTCTTTCAAGATATGACGCTAAACCGCTACTATGTACAACCACCCCCCACCCCCTGTTGCCTTCAAAAACTGACGTTCGCCAGTTCTCCGAAGTCAGCAGCACTTTTACTCCGTCAATGACTGCATATTTAGAATGCATATAGTCATAACGTTTGTAGCCATCATCAGAACGCAGCAGCCTTATGGTGCATCCTGCATCTTCCATAGTCTTGATTCTCATTGCCGTACTTTCGGATATGCCACCAACAGGAGAACCTTCTAAGAGAATATTAACGTCGACACCTCTCTGCGACAGAGACGCCAAGAGTGACATCAAACTAGTGTTGTCAAACTGATATAGCGCCAGATCTATACTCTTTTGCGCAGAGTAAAGCTCTCGAAGGATTATTGGAAAACCATTATCTGGAAAAAGAAAACCTTCCACTTCCGCTAGGAAGCTTTCCTCTGGAAATGATGATCTGCCTGGCACCGATATGCCCCAATCATGGCTGCTGTTGGTATCATTAATGGATGTGCGAACCGCCATCTTATAGCGCCCTATACGATCGAATGGGGGGCCAGACCAACCAGGAAGAATCTTGTCCACATCACCATAGACAAAGGTGTCAATAACAGTATCACCATCAAGGAGATGAACCCAATCCCCTTTATCGGCTAGTACGAACCGTCCACTCCTTTCCATATCGTCTATTGATAGGAAAATCCTGCCTTCCGCTCCGAGAAAGGTCTCACCGCCATTGCTTATGACCAGTTCTTCTCCCGGCTGGATCATTGTACCGTATGGTATACTAAGCACACCCTCGCCATCTGTCACATCGAGACCTCCTAACGATAAGGGTGTATCGGCCACATTGCGGATGCATATGAATTCTGTACTAGAGGCAGGCATGATCGCCGTAATGAGCAGCTTGCCACAAAAAGGAGATTCTGTAGGACTGGCCTGAACAGAAGGGTATGTAGAAAGAATGAGAAAGACGACTATAATGGCTGGTAATGAACGGCGCATTGCCTTATACAGACATCGCTGCAGATAATACAGCTACTCTTACATTTAAACTCAGATACGAGATACCAAGTCGCGGAGTGCCTGACGGGGATCTTTATGCTTCACCACACCAGATGCTAACAGGACGCCGTCTGTTCCAAGATCTAATGCAGAACGCACATCCTCACCCGTTTTGATCCCTGCGCCACAGAGAACAGCAACGTTGTCATTAACTCTGCGCACAGTGTCAACCGCGCCTTTGACGACCTCTGGATTGGCATCAGTTACCGATGTGTCTCCTCCAATTAGCTCAGGCGGCTCGACGGCCACAAAATCGGGAGAGAAAAACGCGGCTGCACCGGAGCTGGATGCAGAATCAGTGCAGACCACTGATATCAACCCTGCCGTGCGACACATTTCAACAGCCTGCCGTATATCTGCAAGCATCATGTGGTGCTCAGCATGATTCAATAATGTTCCCACGGCACCTGAGGCTGCAACCATGGATGGAGTTGCCCATCCCGTCGCCGAGCCCGGCATCATGGGATCGAGATGCTGAGATAACACCGGAATCCTGACAGTACGGGCTATCTTTCCCAATTCAACAATAGGGGGACAGACAGCTATGTTTACTCCAGTTTCCTCTGCTACACCAGCACATATCCTGGCCAACTTTATAGCTTTAGGACCTTCCGCCTCAGAATAAGCCTTGAAATTGATGATTATCACAGGCGTTCTCAATTCAGTCAATGTCCTCGAACCTCTTCGTCAGCGAATCCAGGACCGCGGGGCGTGTAGTATACTCCATCTCCTCAGGTCCAAGAATAGCAGGCATGAATGGACCATGGGAGCGCATAAGCTTACTGGCCTTTATGGCATTTCTCCGCACATGGTCCCATTCCTTACCTGAAAAGAAATCAACCGGTATATGCTCACCCGGATGCGGATCCATAGGCTCCAGTCCCTGGAAGCGCCCCTCATTGAGCTGAAAGCCGATACAACACACGCGCGGAGGACCGTCGAAATACGTCGGATCCGATTCTTCTATAGCACATGGATAAAGGGCACCATAATGCGACCCCCTCATCCATCCTGCCACATACATGGTGTTCATGAAGGGTTGGAGATACTCACCTACAGCTGGCAGACCGCTCTGGGCACGACAAACACAGACAGGGTCGTCCTTGCCTACCTACTTACCG
>DUKW01000167.1 GCA_013329105.1 Candidatus Methanomethylophilaceae archaeon
TGCTCGTTATATGTATCGGTGATCTCTAACCCATGGGCGCTAAGAAACTCCTTCTCTCTTATCTCCATTGTCTCGGCCGTTGAGGCGTCAATTATCTGAGGGAAAAGCGATTGCGCCAGAGGATACAGCTCATTCAGTTCGGGGGGTACAAGGCCAAACGGCGTCCTCACCAATGGGAGAACTCCTTGAGAAAGAAGCGATGTAAACGTATCACCCATATGACGACCATGCGGTTTTCCCACCTCATCCAAAACAACACAGCGATGGAAAAGAGGTACATAGCACTCCATACTGCGTTTGTGGTAACGGTAAAACGATGGTCTAGACAAGGTCTCCGTTCCAGTATAGAACATAGCCCCGTCACGGCTAAGTGGCTCATGCCTTTCCAAGAATTCAGCATGCTCATCCAACCTCCTTATACCATCAAGGAGGGCTGGGTGAGCACGGCAACGGGTCTCAGCCAGCTCCCAGAGCGTCCCCTCGGATATTGCTCTATGAATTCTTTTTATTTCCCTCCGAAGCTCATAGAGGTTATGGCGTGCTATTATAATCTCGCGCTCGTTTTTCTTCATAGTACGAAGGCTCTCAATGTCATGCCCTTGGCAAGCTGGGCAGTCACATTCCAACCCATGCATGTCTTGTAGGCGGGCGGTACCATCTACGAACATCATACGGTCGTCACGAGCGAATTTTGCATATGAGGCAGAATCGAACATGTCACATCCCAACAGGGTCGCTAGGGCGAGGATCATGGGATGTCCTGCACCGAAGAGATGTACAGGACGTTCAGGTGTCAGTCCTTTTTTGGACGCTATTATTATGTCTACCAGTTCAAGGTAACGGTATTGTTCCATCAATGGAACGACGCCTCCAATGGGATGTACGTCTAGATCCATGAACGCCATAGCACGGGCGCACTCCTCGCGTAACTGGGGGTAGACAGAGCCTTGTACCACCCCAGCAAGCATCATATTTCCCTTAATAGAAGTGGCTTCTTCTGTTCTCTTCAGTGTCAATCTTATTGAGTCCCAAGTCTGTTCCTCTGTCCAGTATGGTTCAGTGAAGACGTCAAGCACTGTGCCTATATCACTGCCTATCGATCGTTGAAATGACACGATCTCTTCGTTGCTAACATCCACCTCTCCATACATATGAGATTGGAAAGTGCCAGAATCAGTCATGATGACACCGGGGAAGTCCAGCATGCTGTGCAAGCCCTCCCTCAAAGCACGTTCATGCAGTGCAGGGTCGTTCCTGATGATATATGAATTGGTAATGAGACCCCTGAACCCAAACTCATGATAAAGTTCGGTGGGTTTGACGGTGACCATCTTGGGATTGATCACAGGTAAAAGGGCTGGCGTCTCCAGTTTACCATGGGGGGTGTGCAACACGCCCTTTCTTGCCAAACCATCACGTTTAATTATCTCGAACATCCACCCTTTATCGTCTCTTCCTAATTAATCCTGATAGGTGAAAAGGCGAACGGAGGAGCTCTAGTCCAGGCTTTTTATTCTTTGTGAGAGTCTGCCAATGCCTTTGATATGGCATTCTTGAGGATGATGTCTGGAATATCCTCTATTATAGCATGGTTCCAGTCTAGATCTTCTCTTTCCCCGGTGCCACATGAACCTGTACCACAGACTCCTCCACATGTGCTGCAGTCCTTGGTAGCAGGTATAATCAATTTCAGGCCGTCAAGTATCTCGGCGACGGTACGCCCGTTTATGATAACGTCGTTTTTCTCTTCTGAATCTTCAGATATTTCCGTCTCACGGAGATGGATACTGATCCCTGCAAGCTTGACCTCTCTGACCAGACTGTTAAGGTATTCGCTGAAGTCATAGACATCTCGGCGGCTCTGAGCATACGGTCTATCTAGTTTGTATTTTCTGCGGTACTCTATATCTAACATATACTTTACATTCTTCAGGACAGTAAAAAAGTCTTCTCACCTACGATAATTTATTATTATCTTTTCCATTTAAGCTGTTGGATGAGCCCTTACAGTTATAAGATGGTCATTGCTGTCCGTGATGACCTAAAGATGTCAAAAGGCAAGACCGCTGTGCAGGTAGCACATGCAGCTGTTAATTGTTCTTTGATCAGCAGTAAGTCCGATAAAAAGCTTTTCAAGGCATGGTATGATGAGGGGCAGAAGAAAGTAGCGCTGAGAGTAAATGACCTGGAGGAATTATTCGTTCTCAAGTATAAGGCTGAGTCTGAAAGATTAGTGAGTTCCGTGATTACCGATGCTGGGCAAACCGAATTGGCTCCTGGTACAGTGACGTGTATCGGGATAGGGCCTGCAAAAGAGGAGATCATAGATCGTCTCACTGGAGATCTGAAACTGTTGTGACTCTATTTTTAGGGAATAAATACGTTTCAGTCATGCTTTTGACCGGGAAAAGATTTTAATACTATCTCCAATTAGACCATGTCCGGATTGGTTGTGCTCATGGCGCCATCAATCTTTAATATAACAATACGAATCGCAGAGCGCTTTAGATGAGGTGAAATAGTGGGAAGAGGTCTATACACCGCAAGGAAACTGGCAAATGACCGTCAGAAGTTCCGATGGGCGGACAGAACGTATAAGAAGAGGATGTTGAAGACCAAGCAGAAGGCCGATCCTTTGGAGGGGTCAGCTCAGGCTCGTGGCATCGTCTTGGAAAAGGTAGGCATAGAGGCGAAACAGCCCAACTCAGCCATTCGTAAATGTGTTAAGGTCCAATTAATAAAGAACGGCCGACAGATAACCGCTTTCGCGGTGGGCGATGGAGCCATTAACTTCATAGACGAGCATGATGAAGTCCTTGTGGAAGGTATCGGTGGCAGGATGGGTCGTTCCTATGGTGACATTCCTGGTGTGCGTTATAAGGTAATAAAAGTGAACAATGTATCCCTTAACGAAATGGTGCGCGGTCGCAAAGAGAAACCGGTACGGTGATATTGATGGCTGAAAGTATTTACGGCGACGTGTTGTTATTTGGAAAATATGACCTCTCAGAAGTCACTGTCGAAGACGGTGGCCTAGCAAAATATATAGACATCACTCCCACCAACATCCCACATTCTGGTGGTAAGCATGCCAACCGATGGTTTGGTAAGGCCAGGGTAAACATTGTTGAAAGACTCATCAACAACATCATGCGTACTGAGGATTTTACGGGTAAGAAGACCAAGGCTTACAAAGCCGTTTCCGAAGCGTTTGATATAATTGCAAAGAGATCAAACAAGAACCCAGTACAGGTCCTAGTCGAAGCACTGGAAAACGCCGCCCCTCGTGAAGAGATTACCAGGTTGCAGTTTGGTGGAATCTCAGTTCCCAAAGCGGTAGATATATCTCCCTCTAGGAGGCTGGACATAGCGCTACGCAATATTAGTAAAGGCGCTATAAAGGCGTCATTCAAGAACAAGAAGTCCGTTTCGGAGTGCATAGCTGATGAGATCCTTCTTGCCAGTAAAAATGATATGAACAGTTTCAGTGTCTCAAAGAAAGAAGAGATAGAGCGTGTTGCCCAGTCAGCAAGGTAAACGGCATTTTGTATATCAGTGAGTGATTTTCATGGGCAGAAAAGAGGATAATATAAAGAAAGCCACCAAACTGATGAACAAACCTGAGTTCATCAGGAATATCGGAACTGCGGCTCATATAGACCATGGTAAGACCACCCTAAGCGATAACCTGATAGCTGGGGCGGGAATGATGTCTGAAGAGCTTGCAGGCAAGCAGAGGTTCATGGACTACGATGAACAGGAACAGGCTAGAGGTATCACGATAAATGCCGCTAATGCTTCGATGGTTCACAAATACGGTGACAAAGAGTATCTCATCAATCTTATCGACACACCGGGCCATGTGGATTTCGGGGGCGATGTGACCCGAGCCATGAGGGCTTTAGATGGTGTGCTCATTCTTGTCTGTGCGGTTGAGGGAGTCATGCCGCAGACTGAGACGGTCATCAGGCAAGCCTTGAAAGAAAGAGTCAAACCCATGTTGTTTATAAATAAGGTGGACAGACTCATAAACGAACTCCAAGTCACTCCAGATGAGATGATGGAGAAGTTCACGAAGATCATAACCGAGTTCAATAAAAGAGTGGCATCACAGCTGCCGGCACCGCTGAACAAGGAGTGGCAGGTTAGGGTGGAGGATGGTACTGTTGCCTTTGGATCCGCTTACCATAACTGGGCCATCTCTGTCCCCTATATGAAGAAGAGTGGTATCACCTTTAAAGACGTGTTCGATTATTGCGCTAACAACAATCAGAAGGAACTCGCCAAGAAGTCTCCATTGCATGAAGTGGTTCTGGATATGAGTATTAAACATATCAAGAACCCTATAGAGTCACAGCGTATTAGGATACCTGTGATATGGAAAGGTGACGTAGACTCAAAAATTGGTAAGGATATGTACAACTGTGACCCAGACGGTGATGTATCACTAATGGTCACTAAGATCATTGTAGACCCTCATGCTGGCGAGGTCGCCATAGGCAGACTTTTTTCTGGTACGGTTAAGAAAGGTCAGACTCTTTGGATATCCGGGATGCCTAATCCGCAAAGGGTTCAAACAGTCGCCCTTTCAGTAGGTGCCGATCGAGTCCCTGTCGAGAGCTGTTGTGCAGGCAACATCGTGGCCCTTACAGGATTGAAGGACGCAGTTGCGGGTTCCACGGTCTCCACAATAAAAGATATGGAGCCATTTGAGAAAATCACACATTACTCTGAGCCGGTTGTCACAAAGGCCATAGAAGCCAAACATATGAAGGATCTGCCTAAACTGGTGGAAGTCCTGCGTTCTGTGGCCAAGGCTGACCCATCGCTCAGGGTCGAGATAAATAACGAGACAGGTGAGCACCTGCTCTCCGGTATGGGTGAACTTCATCTGGAAATCACCGAGTATCGGATAGTTAACGAGTATGGCGTGGAGATTGTCTCGTCCCCTCCAATCGTCGTTTATCGTGAATCGGTGTCCAAGCGTGCAGGTCCGTTTGAGGGCAAGTCACCTAATAAGCATAATAAGTTCTATTTTGTGGTCGAGCCTCTGGAGAAGGAAGTGGTCGAGGCGCTCAAAGCTGGAGATCTGACTGAAGGGAAACTTAAGGATCCCAAGGCAGTCGCCCGTCAGCTGGCTGAGTTGGGTATGGACAGGGAGGAGGCTAAGGGCATAGTGATGTTCAAGGGAACCAATGCCCTTTTCGACAACACCAAGGGAATTCAGTATCTTCATGAGACAATGGAACTTATCAAACAGGCCTTTGAGGAGGCTATGAGTATAGGTCCTTTAGCCAATGAAGTGGTGAGCGGTGTCAAGGTAAAACTCGTTGATGCCAAGTTGCATGAAGATGCTATTCACCGCGGGCCTGCTCAGGTTATACCTGCTGTTAGATCGGGTATCTACGGAGCCATGTGTCAGGCTGGCAGGATTCTGATCGAACCGGTGCAAAAGGTATTCATCAACGTCCCTCAGGATTATATGGGGGATGCGGTTAGAGAGGTACAATCCCGCCGTGGTATCATAGAAGATATGGGTCAGGAAGGTGCGAATGCATTAATAGTAGCTATTACTCCAGTGGCTGAGATGTTCGGATTTGCGAGTGCCATACGCGGGGCAACGCAAGGCCGTGCCCTATGGTCCACGGAAAACGCCGGCTTCGTGCCTGTGCCACAGGACTTGCAAACGCAAGTGGTTAGGGATATCCGTCAGAGGAAGGGATTGAACCCTGAGCCATATGATGCAGGCTATTATTCTGCGTAAGGTAAACTTAAATACAAAAGACAGTATGGTGAGAAAGAATCCAAACGCTCACAATGAGGGAAATAAGGAGGAAATGAAATGGCAGAGAAGCCCCACATGAATATGGTAGTTATCGGTCACGTAGACCATGGTAAGTCCACCCTCGTGGGTAGGTTACTCCTCGAGACCGGAGCTATCGAGCCTCACATTATCGAGAAGTATAAGAAACAGGCCGCAGAGAAAGGAAAAGGTTCCTTCTACTTCGCATGGGTAATGGATGGCCTTAAGGAAGAGAGAGAGCGCGGTGTCACCATCGATGTTGCTCATAAGAAGTTCTATACCGACAAATATTACTTCACCGTCATCGATGCCCCGGGCCACCGTGATTTCGTTAAGAACATGATCACCGGTACCAGTCAGGCTGACTGTGCTATTTTAGTCGTCTCGGCGATAGAGGGGCCCCAGGCGCAGACGAAAGAACACATATTCCTAGCCACGACCTTGGGTGTAAAGCAGGTCATTGTAGTTGTTAACAAAATGGATGCTGTTAACTATTCTGAGGAGAAGTTCAATGAGGTCAAAGCGGCGACTTCAAGGTTGCTGTCTATGATCGGTACCAAACCCGATACCGTGCCGTTCATTCCCGTGTCAGCCCTTAATGGCGATAACGTGAAGGCGCTCTCCGACAAAACACCCTGGTACAAAGGCAAGACGCTCATTCAGGCAATGGATGACTTTAAGGAACCCGACAAGCCCATTGATAAGCCTTTGAGACTACCTATCCAGGATGTCTATACAATCACTGGCATTGGCACTGTTCCTGTTGGCCGAGTGGAGACCGGGGTGCTTAAACCCAACATGAAAGTGATCTTCCAGCCTTCCAACAAGATTGGGGAGGTCAAGAGCATCGAGATGCATCATGAATCCATCCCTCAAGCAGAGCCGGGAGATAACGTCGGATTCAACGTAAGGGGTATTTCCAAGAACGATATACGTCGCGGAGATGTTGCGGGGCCGGTAGACAATCCCCCAACCGTCGCCAAGACCTTCACCGCTCAGATCGCTGTGCTAAACCACCCCTCTGTGATCACCGTAGGCTACACTCCTGTCTTCCATTGCCACACTGCGCAAGTGGCCTGCCGGTTTGTGGAGCTCATTAAGACCATTGATCCTAAGACCGGTCAGGCTAAGGAGAACAATCCTCAGTTCCTTAAGACGGGAGATATTGCATTGGTAAAGGTTGAGCCCACGCGTCCGATGGTGATCGAGAACGCTAAGGAGTTCCCGCAGCTCGGTAGATTTGCCATCAGAGATATGGGACAGACCGTCGCCGCCGGTATGTGCGTCGATATTGAAAAGAGGTAATAACCTCCCCTCCCTTTTTTTAATGGGGTAAAACATGTCACAACGAGCAAGGATCTCTCTAAGTGGAACAGACCCAGAGAAGGTGGACAGTGTGTGTGCTCAGATCCGTGGAATCTCTCAGAGGACAGGGGTCGCTATCCGGGGGCCGATTCCGCTTCCCACCAAGAAGTTAAGGGTTCCGTGCCGTAAAAGCCCGGACGGGGAAGGCACGGAGACATGGGATAGATGGGAAATGCGGATCCATAAGAGGCTGATAGACCTCGATGCTGATGAGCGTGCTCTACGCCAGCTCATGAGGATACAGGTTCCCGATGGCGTAAACATCGAGATAGTCCTCCGCAGCACGTAAGTCAAAAATCCTTCAGGGTCTGACCCACCTTTAAAACCCACTTTTTCAACATTAACTTATTATCTTTCCTATCATTATCCAGGTGTTGGTATTGATGGCTAGGAGCGATATTATAAAGGCAGGCCTAGATAAGGCCCCATCACGCAGTCTTCTTCGCGCTACAGGACTTAAGGATGACGACTTTGAGAAGCCGTTCATAGGCATTGCTAATTCATGGAACGATATAGTTCCTGGGCATATACATCTCAACAAGTTTGCAGAAGCCGTTCGTGCAGGTATCGAAGAGGCGGGAGGAATCGCCTTCACATTTGGTGTTCCAGCTGTCTGTGACGGTATCGCTATGGGTCACAAAGGTATGCGTTATTCCCTCGTATCCAGAGAGACAATAGCCGACTGTTGTGAAATAATGGTTCAAGCTCATTCGCTTGATGGGTGGGTAGGGATTACGAATTGTGATAAGATAACCCCCGGGATGCTTATGGCTGCGGGCCGTATTGACATACCATCTATCATGATCACCGGTGGGCCTATGGAAGCAGGCGAGTTCGATGAAGGCAAAGCAGATCTGCAAACGGTTTTTGAGGCTCTCGGCCAATATAATGCAGGTAACCTCGATGCCGAGTCGGTATCTCGTGTGGAATGCGCTGCTTGTCCGGGAGAGGGTAGTTGTTCTGGACTCTTTACCGCAAACACGATGGCTTGCCTAACAGAGGCTATGGGTATGAGTCTTTCGGGATGCGGGACAATGCTAGCCACGGATCCCCGTAAGATCGAACTTGCAAAAGCTACTGGGAGACGAATTGTAGAGTTGGTTAGAGAGGGAATTACTGCCAGAAAAATCGTTAAGGAAGCCAGCATCCGCAACGCGATCAGAGTGGATATGGCCATAGGGGGATCGACCAATACCACGCTTCACATACCGGCAATAGCTAGGGAATTTGGTATCGAGATAGACATCGATCTTTTCGATGAGATTTCCAGATCGATACCACACATAACTAATCTTAGACCAGGCGGCCCCTATCACATGAGTGATTTGGACGATGCGGGGGGTGTCCCAGCCGTTATGAATCGTCTGCTCTCACTTCTTGAGGATGCACCCACTGTAAACGGTATAAGCATAAAGGAGATAGCTGCAAAAGCAATTGTGAAAAACGATGAGGTCCTTCGCCCCTTGACCAGGCCCCATCACAATGAGGGAGGTATAGCTGTCTTGAGAGGGAACCTTGCTCCTGAGGGGGCGGTGGTAAAGCAGTCAGCGGTCAGCGAATCAATGCTTCGCTTCAAAGGAAAAGCAAAGGTCTTTGATTCCGAGGACGAGGCGATGAAAGCCATATTAGGCGGGGAAGTCTCAAAGGGGATGGCAGTCGTGATACGATACGAGGGTCCTAAAGGAGCGCCCGGAATGCCGGAGATGCTCTCTCCAACCAGTCTTATAGCGGGTATGGGTCTTGCAGAGAGTGTGGCGCTCATTACGGATGGTCGTTTTTCCGGAGCAACGCGCGGTGGCAGCATTGGGCATGTATGTCCTGAGGCATATGATCTGGGGCCCATTGCTGCACTGAGAGATGATGACATTATATGCATTGACATACCCGCAAGGCGTTTGGATGTGGAGCTAAGTGATGAGGAGATAGCCCGTAGGCTCAGGGATCTTAGACCCATTGATAAAGCCCCAAGAGGGCTACTTAAGAAGTATCGCCGCCTTGTCCAAAGTGCCTCAAAAGGTGCCTATCTGGATTGAGAGAAATAATCCTTACCTCTTTTCATAATCTCAACGAAACTTGTACTATCCTCATCTAGCGAAGCCTTCATGACTTTATCGACAGCGTTCATGAATTTGGCCCAAGTGATGACAGCATTTTCGTTGAGGTGCTGTATTTCGTAATATAGCAAAGGATTTTCCTGTGAGACTTCGATGGCGCTCTCCGCCATCCTCTGGAAAGTGGTTGATCCTGCTTCTTTCAGCTTATCGTAACTAATCCCGCTATCAACCAACGCGGTGAAGAAGGCAATGTTCACGGCATGGCTCATTCCCAATACATACGCCATGCAGCGATCGTGCTCATCTATATCCATATGTGTAATATTAGCGCCATGGCCGTCAAAGAGAGAGCTTGCTTCATGGACGGCTGCGGCATTTCCGCAGTCGCAGATAATTATGTTTCTGTCATATACCGAGGGAATAGTGGGTCCGAACATTGGGTGCACAGAACATACTTTTAGATTCTGAGCCATACCCTTTATCGTCGTTACGAAGGGGGATTTAAGAGAGGATATATCAAAGATCAGCTGACCGCTGGCAATCTCCGACAGTTCTTCCAGTTTGCTCTTGACCGTAGATATAGGTGTAGAAATGATGATAACCTCATAGTCGTCAACAATATCTGATAGTGCTGGGCCATTTCTGCCTATGACATCGACTATGTGACCATCTGTGCTGAAAAAGTTATGCAACCACTCCCCCATTTTTCCTTTACCTCCTATTATAAGCACCTTTTTTGGGCTCAATGGGTGTGAGAGAGATGCCTGTACATCAACTGCTTCGCGTATAAGTGCAGTAGCTAGCTCCTTGGACGTGTGCTCGCTTATACCAAACTGCTGTCCTAACGCGATGTAGCGTCTTATGACTTCTTTCTCCACAGCAGGATCGCGTATCGGCTTTTTTTTCTCGTTTTTCCATTTACCTATCTCTTTAGCAACATCCATCCTAGCTGCTACTAACTGTATTATTTCCTTATCGAGATCAGCTATCTTTTGTCGTAGATCGTCAATGTCCAATGAAACCGCCTCTTTCCATCATGTCGAGAGCTGTAATACACGCCATCGCTTCTACTACCGCCACCGCTCTCGGTACGATGCAGGGGTCATGACGTCCTCCGACACTCATCTCAACCTCTTTTCTGCTCTTAATATCAACTGTTCTCTGTTGAATCGCTATTGAGGGTGTGGGTTTGAAGTAACAACGCATTACAACCGGCATGCCACTGGTCCTGCCGCCCAACACACCACCGTGTTTGTTTCCATCTGTAACAACACTTCCATCCGCAATCCTAAACGGGTCGTTGTTAATTGAACCCTTTGAGCTTGCAGCAGAGACGCCGTCGCCTATTTCGAAGGCCCTCATTGCCGGTATTGAGAACATGGCCTTGGCCATTTCTCCATCAAAGGTGTCAAACCACGGTTCTCCTACACCTACAGGCATGCCGTATATACGGCATTCAACAACACCTCCTGTGCTGTCTCCTTTTGATTTGCATTCTCTTATCTCGGCAGCCATTCTTTTATCAATTTCGACGGAACAGGCGCGTGTAGGGTTGTCTCGAGATGATAACGCCTCCTCCAAATCCCTATCGCTATGATCATGGATTTGGCCAATAGAGCGGGTAAACCCTGCCACTGTCACGTTCTCCTTTTTTAGTGCCGCTCTACAGATCGAACCGGCGGCCACGAGAGGAGCCGTCATCCTGCCTGAGAACATACCTCCGCCGCGAATATCATGGTAGGGGTTTCGTGTAAGGGCAGTGAAATCAGCATGGCCAGGGCGAGGTTGTGTCTTGAATTGGATGTAATCGTCGCTCCGTACATTCTTATTCTCTATCAGAATAGATATCGGATCACCGTTGCAGACACCCTCGTCGACACCGGATACGAAGTTCGGCTGGTCTGTCTCTCTCCTACTAGTTCCAAGGTCGTTCTGAGGTGCCCGTAGTCGCATATCTTCCAGAATAGAATCGTAATCCAAACTCAGACCCCCACGTATTCCTTCCAAGATGCAGCCTACATAGGGTCCGTGACTGGCACCCCATAGGGTTGTTCTTACGATCATTCCTATTGTGTTCATCTAATCTCACTCCAATCTGCGCCCAATGATTTCATGTGTTCGAGGAAAAGTGGGTATGACACTTTGTATTCATCATTACAAATGATCTCCGTAACACCTTCTGCGCTTAGGGCGGCGACGAAGGCCGCCATCATTATGCGGTGGTCCCCATATGTATTAACAGTGCATCCTTTGAGAGCTCGTCCGCCCTGTATAGAACAACCATCCTCGTGGGCAATAACGTCCGCACCCATGGCGCGAAGGAATCCAACGGTCGTAGCAATGCGGTCAGTCTCCTTGAACCTTAGATGCTGTGCGTTATATAGTCTACTTTTACCACTAGCCTTAGTTGCCAATACGGCAACGATAGGAAATAGATCGGGCGTATCTGACATATCCACATCAGTCGATTTCAAAGGGGAGTTTTGTGACCTTACCCATCCGTTTCCTATCTTTACTTCTGCTCCGAAGGCCTGTAGGATCCGCACTATCTCCTTATCTCCTTGGCGATCCTCTATGTTAAGCCCATTTACAGTAACAGAGCCGCAAAGAGCGCCGGCCACCAGGGGAAATGCAGCTGAGGAGAAATCGCCTGGCACTTTGTAGTTGCATGCTCTGTATCCACCTCCAACAACACGAAAACCTGATTCACAGATCTTAACAGGAACACCGAACCGTTCCATCATGTCTATAGTTATATCAACGTAAGGCCTGGAACTGAGTCTGCCTTTTATTCTAATCTCTGCACCCTCCTTCCTTAGACCGCTGCTTATAAGAAGGGAACTTATGAACTGAGAGCTAAGATCTCCGCGTATGGATGTAGAATTTGAACTCAGCGGCCCACGAATTGAGACAGGCGGGTAGCCATTCCGCGAATTGCATATGGCACCCATCTCAGTAAGGGACTCCAGAAGAGGTGCCAGGGGGCGTGTTCGGAGAGAAGAATCACCATCGATTGTGGTGGTATCTGGAAAAAGGGAAGCCAATCCTGCCAACAAACGGAGGGTTGTGCCCGAATTCCCAACATTTACGGTGCGCTCTGCAGATGTTAGAGTTCCGCCGTTAACGGTGATTCCATTATCATGTTCATAGAATCGTGCTCCAAAAGCGTTCATCGCCTGTAGGGAAGCAACGGTGTCGGCCGAGATCAGTGGGGTCGATATATGTGATTGGCCCATCGCCATTCCTGATAGAAATATCGCACGATGCGTATGGCTCTTTGAGGGAGGAGCAACAACAGTACCTCTCACTTCACTGCCACGTACCTTAATCATTCTTTCTCCCTCGTTTTGCAGTTAATGAAGAATCCCTCTTCCTCAGAAAGGATCCTGTCGCAAACACTATCATTCGCGATGATGGCTACGGCTGGGCCCGTCCCGGTAATACCAGCTGCCAGCGCACCATGTGCCAGAGCCCGGTCTGTAAGACCTGTGTCCGCATTGAGTATTTCCGCAACCATCCTGCCGTTTGCTGTCATAGCTTGGAATGGTTCGGTTTTGCTTAGTTCCCAGATCTTGAGGAATTCCTTTGCTTTCGCTTTGAAATCCTGAAGGCGTATTGTGTTTTTGGGGGTTTTGGATGATGGTATATGAAGCAGAACGTTATGTGCTCCTATCTTATCGCGGTGTTCTATCGTGAGCTTCACGTTGTCTGTAGCGACGAATCCTCCGAACTGGCATCCACAGGCATCATCAAATGCCCCTGTAAGAGATACACCAGCCTCTACGGAACTGATGCATCCAATTCGCAGGACATCTACATCATCCATACTGCTCCCGTATGCGTTTCTTATAGCAAGACATATGGCGTTTGCAGCAGAACTAGAGCTCTTCAATCCACGTGAGACGGGTATGTTTGATCGTACAGTCAGAATGCCAGTACATTTCTCTCCCAGAATTGAGTGCATATTTTGGGCGCAGGTTTCTGCCAACTTTGTGTCTGTTTTCTCTTGCCCCTCTAACATTATAATAAGCTTACTTCCTCCGGACTCAAATGTGGCCTCTGTACGGAGGTCTATACCTATTGTGGCGCCCTTGCCTGAGGGGATAGCATTGACAACGGTGATAGCGCCAAAGGAGACCGCATGCCCCTTCATACCAATGCCTCCATCATAACTTTCGGATCGACATTTTTACCAGTCCATATATAAAAAGAGGCTAGAGCCTGGTGAACTAGCATGTCTATGCCACTTATGGTCTTTGCTCCTCTGTAAGAAGCTTCCCTGATCAACGGGGTGTCCCTTGGACGGTATACTAGGTCAAAGACAGTGTGTCCTTCATGCAGCATCGCCGTATCTATAGGTGCAGAGGAAGGGAAACCCTGCATACCTAACGGTGTGCAGTTTATTATCAGATCAAAATCATCGAGCGAGCGAGGGGCCTCTAGGGTATGACATTGAAAGCGCTCTGCCAGTTTATATGCTTTGTTCATATCACGGTTTGTTACAGTAACCTCCCCGCCAGCAGAAGATATGGCATAACAGCAGGCCATGGCTGCTCCTCCGGCACCTATAATTAAGGCATGAGAGCGCGCAGGATCTACGCCATTGTTGATGAGAGCCCGCAAGGCTCCTTCAACATCCGTATTGTAGCCCACAATCTTACCTTCTTCGTTGCAAATCGTGTTCACTGCCCCGACGGCTGCAGCCGAAGGATCCAACTCATCCATCTGCTCTATTACTTGTACCTTATAAGGGATGGTGACGTTGAGTCCCCGGATTGAGTATGCCAACATGAACGTTGACAGCTCCTCTATGTCAGGGACGTCGAAACGCAGATATTTTCCGCGTATATCCATTGCTGAGAGCGCCGCATGATGCATTGCCGGAGAGGCAGTATGTCCCAGAGGTCTGCCAACTATGCCTAGAATCATGGCATCAGGGCCGAGACGTTTCATCTCCTCCACATGAAACTGACCAGGTGCAGTTGGATGGCCGCCATGACCGAAGGTGAAGAGGTTTCCTAAGACTTTAGGGCGCAAACGTGTTACTCCGCCTATCTCTCCCATTCCCAATATAATATGTTCATATTCTATGGACTGTGAGGCACGGTAGATGGATACAAGATCTCTAAAACGGTTCACCATGAACGCTGCCTTGCGGACTCTGCTTTGCAATCTGTCCATCTGTCTTATTATTTCTGTGTGGGGTGGTGTTCTCTCCCAGTCATGATGAGAAAACATGATCCATTCTGGTAATATGAAAGGAACATCTTCTTCACCCACATCTATCAGTATCGCGCCTCGTCTTATTGCTTCATTGGCTGCTGACCAACGTCTCTCCCCTTTTAAGCCCCCTAAGGTGGCTATGAAAGGAAGGTTCGGAAGCTCATTAGGTATACATTCTAACATATCGAGACGCAGTTCGATCATGTCTGCCGCACCGGCAGCTCTGAGATCCTCAGGATGGGAAACTGATAGGCAGATTTTTGTCATGTCTCTCGTATGGTCTCATCGACCATCATACCGAAATGCCTTCCGCCTGATGACACCGATGCGAGGACCTCATCCCCACTTCTCAATTCGCTGACAGATATAGACCCATCGGGGGTGACTAGACGTACCGTCTCAGCGTTCTGGACTATTGCATTGTATCTATTGCCTTCATGCTCAAGCTCGATCAAAAGCATGGGGCGCTTCTCTATCTTGCAACGACCGATAACCGCCCTTCTCGATTCGCCTTTCGCATTCACCAACAATACCTCATCCCCTCCTCTCAGCTCAGATAGGTACCTAGTCTTACCCCCAGGTGTGAGTACATAGGCATGTACGGCACCGGCATTGACCCGGAATGGGCGGGATGCAACATATTGACTCTCCTCGCTCTCCGATTCAATAAGTAGAAGACATGACGACTGCGATCCAACGAGCATTCCCTCGCCAGGACTCATTAGGCTGCATGTATCCACACAGACGCGGTCGGAAAGCGGTAGGGGCCTCACGCCGCCGACTCTCACGGGTCTGAGTTCGATCCTCTCCTGAGAAAGCAGTATGTCAGATATCTCATCATCATCCCACGATTCAGGCTCGAGGAGAACGGCATCCACTCCCCTTTCCAAGGTCTTCAGGAAGAGCCCGGCCTCCTCTAAACTTTGGGCAACAGCC
>DUKW01000081.1 GCA_013329105.1 Candidatus Methanomethylophilaceae archaeon
CAACCAATAGCCCGTATATCCTTGATCCGGCCCTACGGCGTCCTGGCCGCTTTGACAAATTGGTGTTGATCCCCATTCCTGACAGCAAATCTCGCCGCAAAATACTGGGGGTTCACACAAGAAAGATGCCTCTGGCCAATGATGTTGACCTTGACGCCCTTGCCGCCTCCACAGAGGGGTTCGTGGGGGCTGACCTTGAGAATCTCTGTCGCGAAGCGGGTTTGGCTGCGTTTCGGGAGGACCGCACAGCACGAACGGTCATGATGAAACATTTCCTGACGGCGCTTGGGATCTTGTCTCCCTCTGCTGACCCTTCGATGATGGATATCTATGAACGCATGGGCCGAGAGATGCGTCGCCGCAAGGCCGCTTGGGGGGATATGCCCCAATATCAGTAACTGTGAGGGAATAAGATGCGCAAATTCATGACCGAACTGCTGGGAAAGAGAATGATCACCAGCGATGGCTCCATGGTCGGAACCATTGATGATCTGCTGATAGATGAACTAAGCGGGGTGGTGGAGGCGGTACTGGTCCTTTCCGACGGCGTTGCTAACCGTTACTTCCCCACAGATGAAATAGGACGTGTACTCGTGCCTTTTGGAGATATAAGGTCCGTTCAGGACGTAGTCGTGATGGACATAGATTAGAGTTGTTTCTCCATGTAAGGGCCGCGCCTCTCATATCCCAGGGACGCATAGTAAGGCCTGACACCGACCCCGCTGGTGACCCTCACACTTGAAGCGCCTTCCTCAACGGCAGTGGTCTCCGCAACATGAAGCAGACGCTGACCGAACCCGCGGTGCTGCCATTCTCCTTCCTCCCCCAAAGGCGATGCACGCCCGAAAACCTTTAGCTCCCTCACCGCCGCCTGGTCATCGGAATTAATACGCATACGGACATAACCAATGATGGCATCATCCTGCTCCAACGTGATGAAGTGTTCCCACCCTCTAGAAGCTTCGTAGACAGTCTCCTTCTGCACGATGTTCTTTTCAGGGTCCAAAGTCCTCCCCAACTGTCCCACTTCACGACACCTTATGCAGCGGCAGCTGCGGCCAGTCTCTTCAAGACGCTGTCTGGCTAGCATCCGCAAGTCCCCTTTATATATCCCTGCCTCAATCTCCGGGGCAGGGATGTCACGCTGGATGCGCTGGATGCGCACATACTCCGGAACCATCGCCTTCATCTCGGCCACGAGCTCTACCCCTTCTTCCAGGCTGTATGGGCGATATGTTCCCTCTTCCCACATTTTGTACAGTGGGGTGCCCTTAATCACCAAAGTAGGATAGATCTTCAGCATATCGGGTCTGAAATCGGAATCGTCGAAAATACGCCTCATGCTGGCAAGATCCTTGTCCATACCGCTACCCGGAAGGCCTGGCATCAAATGATAGCAGACCTTCAAGCCCGCTTCCTTAGCCCTGCAGCTAGCATCGCGCACGGCATCAACGCCGTGACCTCGGTTCATCGCCATCAGGACCTCATCATCTAGGATCTGCACACCGAACTCCACCCTTGTTGTACCCAGACGGAGCGCACGAGCGAGTTGCTCATCCCCAAACGCATCAGGACGTGTCTCCAGCGTCATCCCTACGCAACGGTGAGGGGCAAACTCGTTGAGAAAATGGGCTTCTTCCAAAGAATGGGAGGGAAGACCGTTCATGGCATCGAAACAACCTTTGACAAAGTCCTCCTGGTAAACTGGATCACGTGAGGTGAATGTACCACCCATTATGATTAGATCAACCTTATCCGTATCATGGCCGATAGAACGCAACTGACGGAGGCGATTGCTGACCTGCCTATAGGGGTCGAAATCATTCCTTGCACCACGACGGGCTGCCGGCTCCTTACCGGTGTAGGACTGGGGCGAGCCGCCTTCTACACCGCCGGGACAGAAGGCACAGCGGCCGTGAGGACAAGGGTATGGGGAGGTCATCGCAGCCACTGCCACCACTCCGCTGAGCGTACGTACAGGCTTGTTCATCAGCAAAGGCCTCAGCCTCTTTCTCTGGGAGGCGTCAAGCTGTCCTAATATCTCCGAATTCGAAGGGACTCTGCTTAAACCCAGCTCACGGCAGAGCTTAAGCTTAGCGTTCTGCAGCTCCTCACGACCGCCCACCCTACCGGCATCAATATCGGCGACGATGCGCCTCAGAAAATCCTCCTCGGCAGTCATAGATAATTGATCACGTCTTCCTTTTCGGTCGGGGGCCTAGCGTCGATCACCTCAACAGCCAGGATCTTGCCTATCGGAATTATGCGCAGTCTGCCCTTAGCATCCACAGCTGGATCGTCATCGTCAATCTCCATTACCAGAGCGGTTTCTCCTCCCAAGGCACTGTAGCCCCTGAATGTTCCCCTCGTCATCAGGGTCTCTTCTACACCCATGCTCATGATGAGATAGCGGGAGCCCACAGTCATCATGTGTCCAATGATCTCCATATCAGTCCCCCCTATTGCGCATGCGCTCCTGCAGATGCTTCACCGTACGGCGGTAATTCTCCATGGCCATATTTACGTTAGCCTCAGTGAAACTCCATGCCTTGCTGAGGTCTCCGTAGCGAATGCGATAGCCCTTCTTAGACTGGCCGTTTACCTCCACATCTACAGACTCCAAAATGTCTATGGCCTTCAGTTTGTTGATATGACGGTAAACAGTGGGCTTGGTTGTGTCCAGCAGCACCGCCAACTCATCAACCGTCCATGCCTTCATCGTATTGCGCATAAAAAAGTCCATGAATAAACGGTAGGGAACGCTCTCTCTCAGTTCCTTCGCACCGCTGCGTGTGTCAGGTGTACGTGGGAGGTATCCTATCTGCATCAGGAAGGTCTCTGCTACCTCATCGACATCGTCCAGGGACTCCAACGGTGTATTACTGATAACGTTCAGTTCGAACATCTTTTAGACTCCTTTCTTGATTTCTTAGTGAGAATAGTTTAGCATCTTTATTAATTAATTGCACCTTAGACATTCCTTGGAAAACCTTAGAGTGCAATAAAAAGGTTTTATTAGTACTGTTGTGGTAAAAACCTTTGTAATTTTAATAAAGAATGGTTTTGTATAAGTTATCAATGGACAATTAGGTTAATAATGGTCTATATGTAATAATGATTAAATAAGACATATACATCGTTTTACGTAAGGTGAACGCATGGTCAACAGAAACGTTGTGGTCGTCGCAGTCGCGGCAGTGTTAATACTTGCAGCAGTGGGAGCGATCTTGTTAATACCTTCGGCAAAGGCAAAAGAGATTACGATAGTAGCACAGGTAAACTCTGAGGGGTCTGCCATATTCCTGAAAGATGGCATAACTATTGATGACGAAAGTGCGGATTTTGGCGGACTGGTGCTGGCTACCCCTGGCATATCATCCATACAACACATGATGCTGATGAAATTCGCTAAGGACAACGGATATAACTTCGCACATGCTCCTGCAGATCGCAACAATCTGGACTCAGATACGATTTATTGGATAGAGGCTTCCCCCATCAATATGAAAGCCGCTCTTGAAGAGGGAGAAATCGATGGCGGCATTGCCTGGGAACCCTATTGTTCTCAGATTGCATGTGATGATGTTGGATGGATCTATAAGTGGTCCAGTGAACTGAGTCCCGGGCATCCATGTTGCGTCATTGCTGTTGAATCCGAGTTCCTTGCTTCAAACCATGAGGCGGTCGTAAGATTCCTGGCTGGCCATATACTTGCCACAAATTGGATCATTGAAACTACCAATGATCCCGGCTCAGAAAATTATACTAAGATGGTAGAAATGGCTTCTGACTTTGCTCATGTAAGTGAAGAAACGGTGAAATCATCTCTGGAAAATGTGACATACGCATACGAGATGGAGGAAGAATGGAAAGCCGCACTAGAGGAAGTGGTGGCCACATACACAGAGCTTGGTCTGTTTGCAAACAGTCTGTCTGATATTGGTTATAACTCGCCCGCGAGCTTCATTGACCATTTGGTAAACAATACGTATCTCAATGAAGCCCTTGAACGCCTCGAAGGCGACGACATCACCTCTACATCTGAACTTATCGATGTGCGTGTTGGGTGGCTGAACGGCGATATACATCAGCTTGCCCGTCTTGTAGGCATGAACAAAACCGTTGGTGAGGGATATGGATTCGATGGCTCCATATTCGAGGCCTGTGGCATCAATGTGATATCTGGAGGTGGCAACCCCTATGCCAATGGCGGTGCTGTGATGGATGCATTTTTCGCTGGTGCAATAGACATTGGATATTTGGGATCTCCACCAGCCATCCTTAGAACCGTCAACGGAGCGCTTTGAGCAACGGAATAAATATACAAACCTTTTTCTTCATTCCTTTTCCTTACGTCGTAGGCGAATACTATGGAAGATGAAAGGGAAGGCCAAAGATTCCATCTGAGATATGACCCAGATAACAAGTACCACCGCTGGGCAAGGACCGCTCTGATCACTGTCATATCCCTTGTGTGTTTGATACTGGCATGGTGGGTGCTGGCCATTGTATTGCAGAGCCCTTACCTTCCTAAACCCGACAGGGTATGGAGAGCGTTTCTGAGACTTTTGGAGTTTGGAGACGTCGCCACCGGCCTGACCCTTTGGGATCACATTCTATCCAGCCTAAGGAGATTTGTGGGTGGCTTTGTCATAGCTTTCATCATGGCTGTTCCCCCGGGACTGCTTATGGGATATTCCCGCCTCATGGAGGAGTTCACCTCGCCTATAATTGAAGTGCTGAGGCCCATAGCACCGATGGCATGGGCGCCGCTTTTCATAATGGCCATGGGTGTTGTCCTGGGGCCAATGATGGTCGTTTTCGTAGGTGTGTTCTTCCCGGTTCTTTCAAACACAATTTTCGGTGTCAAAAAGGTTGACCCTTATTTGATAGATGCCGCCAGGACCTTAGGCGCAAACGATCTGCAGGTGTTTTACAAAGTCATTCTGCCTTC
>DUKW01000010.1 GCA_013329105.1 Candidatus Methanomethylophilaceae archaeon
CCTCAACTCTAATGACTCTGTATAGGCGTTTATCGCCTCCTCATTGCGTCCCAGCGCCATCAGAGATCTGCCCTTCAACGCCTGAACGGAGGCGTCGGAAACTGTTTCCGGAAGGTCCTCGATCAACCGCAATGCATCGGCATATTCACCCTTCTCACAAAGGATTCTGCTAAGCTCGACCCTTGCCTCTTTATCGTGGGGATTCGCTTTAAGGATATCCTGCAATAGTTTCTGTAAAGCCTCGATGTTGCCGCTGCGTTGCACGGATTTACGTTTCATATCGATGAGTTCTTTATCTCCTGGCCGGAATTCTAGGGCCTTATCGAGCCATTTCAGAGCCTCGCCGTCATCTCCCAACGCCTGCAAGGAGGTGGCCATATCCACCATATGATTCACATTGTCAGGTTCGATGCGAAGCAGGTCACGGCAAACCTCAACCACCTCTTCGTGATTGCCCAAGATCTTCTGACACTCTTTGAGATATCTCAATATCTTGGGATTGCCATGGGTGATCCTGTTGGCACGGTTGAAATAATACGCCGCCTCTTCATAACGGTGCATCTTGATCAACCCAAGGGCCTTACTTAAAAGGGCATAACGGTGCCCAGGTTGCAATTGCAAGACCTGATCATAACACTTTGATGCTTCCTTATACAACTTTAACTTCTCTAAGCAGGCGGCCTTACCCATCCAGAAATCGATGTTCTCCAAATCCCTAACAATAGCACGGTCATAGCAGTCCACTGCCTCACGAAATCGTCCTAGATTTTCAAGACACATAGCGCGCGAATACCATAGCCAAGCATCGTCTGGCGCGATTCCAAGACCTGTGTTGTATGCATCTTCCGCATCTTCATAGTGACCGAGGGAGTAAAGTGCATTCCCCCGTAAGCGCCAGAACATGCTGTCATGATCTTGCCTGTCAAGCACCACTTCGGAGAGGGAAAGTGCGTCATGATGGCGCCCGCCGTCTAACATTGCGGCGATGACATCGTTCACCTGTTGCGTTTGCGAAGTGCCCCATAACAAGGCTTGACGGAAGGTTTCCACCGCCTCTTCCGAACGCCCTATGGCATCCAGCGCTATCGCCTTATCCTGTATAACGTCTACTTCCGTAGGAGCTATAGCTAATATCCTGTCAGCGGTCTGTAACATCTCTGGATAGGATTCCTCTGCTTTGAGGATATCGAGAAGTGTATGCAATGATGGAAGGTGGTGCGGATTACGTGAAAGTATCGATTCCACCTCATGACGAGCCTTTTTAACATTTCCCCTGGCTAGATGCAGCTCAGCGCGCATATGCCTGAGATCGCTGTTCTGAGGATATGTCTTTATAATCTGCCCTAACTGAGACATGGCATCCTCTGCTCTCCCCTGAGCCAATATATTCTTTACCTTCATGGCTAAAAGTCTAGGGCTCGGGCTCTCTCCTCTGCTCTCAATGACACGATCGATGATCTCGCCTGTTTCCACCCCTGGCAAATATCGGATGAGTACTTCCAGTAAATCATCAGGTAGGTTTCCGTCGTGAGACTCAAGGATTTTCTTGGCCTCAAATATAGCCTCCTTGCCACGTCTCAGGGCACAAAGGTCTTTTACTAACATGATCCTCGCATCATCGAAGTCTGGATCTGCGTCCAGAGCTTTTTGGATGGCTTCCAATGAATTCTCATATCTTCCCATATGAAAAAAGGCATTGCTGAGACCGTACCATGCCTGTGGATTCGAGGGATCATGAGTGATAATGTGTTCATAGAGCTGAATCGACTCCTCAAAAAGACCTGATTTCGCAAGACGATGAGCGATCTCGAGAACGATCTCGCGATCCTCATGATCCGTCTCCACAATATCCACAACCCTCTTTATGAGCTCCCTGGCAGTATAGATGTCTCCTGCTGTCCTGGAAACCTCTGCCATAGCCAAAAGCATCAATGGACTGCGGACCTCCTCCGAGTTGGAGATAAGTTTCTCGGCACTTTCTAAGTCACCCTGATCCAACAAAGCAAAAGCCTTACGGGCTTTCCAAGATTCCTCATCATCCATAGATATGAGCAAATCATAGGCCTCCATCAGGCCAGGGTCGTTTTCAACAGCCTTTTTAAGAGAGAAAAGCGCACGATCGCACTCACCAGTATTGACAAATATTTTTCCCAACTCAAGATAAAGACTCCCCTCATCAGGTAGATCCTGTAAGGAGTTCTCTATAACCCTTATAGCCTGAGACTCGTCTCCTTTAATCCTCATCACTCTTGCCCGTAACATTATTGTCTGGGCCTCTGCTGGGAATCTTTTCAGCATCACAGAGGTCAAACGATCGGCCTCATCAGTCAGACCCGCATTGAGGAGTGCCTCGGCCACTCTTAACAGAATCTCAAGGGGCTGCTCTTCCAATTTATCGATGTCGACAGCCGTGAAATAACGGCGGAGTGTCTCCTTGGCGATCCCTTCATCCCCGACCTGCCTCAGCTCGTCTAACAGCTGGGGGAGCGTTTTACGCAGCTCACCGTCCCTGGGCAAAAGGAATGAAAACTTTCGCAAGTCCATAATACACCTTACCGTTACCGTTGATAGATCTACAATATAATATTGACTTATCTAATATCGGCTTAACACCATAGTTAAATAGAAGATGCCGATTAATGGAATTCCGAAGCAGGCGTAATCTAGTCTGGTTAGGATTTTGGCCTTCCATATCCCCTGGGATGAGGATAGCCAACCGCCCGGGTTCGAATCCCGGCGCCTGCACCAAAATAAAGGTTATTTAAGGAAAATGCAGGACGGGGGTGGGATGCAACCCCCGCCTGCTTGTTTGGGATGCTTCATTCGGGATGCGACATTTGTAGTCGTCAGAGAAATGAATGAGATCGTGATATATGAGGAAGATCAGGAGAGGTTACCGAAAGTAGTCATGCAACCTGATGCCTCACCTTTACGGCCATACCTCTATCCAAATCCATCATCTCACGTCCGTTCATCTGGGCCACGCCCACCGCTGCCAGCTGACCATGCTGTTCCACGACCACTTCATCCCCCACCCGTATAGATCGGTCGGCCTCTGTTACACCGACGGCAAAGACATTTCCTTTGAGCATAAAATCACCGATGCGAACGATGTTGATACCTGCCTCTCTGAGCCTTTCGGCCCCTTTCAAAGTAAGGGATGCCATTCCTCTGTCAGGGGTGTGCATCGCCAGCTGAACCTTTCCATCCATCAATTTCCAGAACGGATATTTACCTACCACAGTTGACCCTTCCATCAGGCAATTAGCGCCATCACCAAACTGGAAGCGCAGCATGGAAGCCATATTACCTCTTCGATCTTCCTGTGCGGACACGGTCTCGTATTGCGAGCACAGCTCTCGTAAAGTTTTGTCAAGCAGAGAAAGTGCTCTGTCAGAACCTGGATCTCCTTCAGATGTATCTATGACGTCCAACGACCCTGTTAGCAGCCCGCCGTCTCCGAGATGGGAAACGATCTCTCTATATCCATTGCGCCTCACAAAAAGATCCAGCATTTTGAATATAATCTCTTTCTCCTGACAACTCCATTCGCCGCTGACAGGGATATTGTAATGAGCGGCTGGGAAAAACGTCTCCAACTCCCGCGGCACGAGGCCTAGAGGCGAAGTGACTATGAGCTCATGGACCAAACCGAAATGCCCGCCACTGCGTATTGCGTTTATAAAACGACGGTGGCTCCGGGAAGTGAAATAAGGTTTACGTGCGGAGCATGGCAGGAGAACCAGGACTCGTTTGTGTTTAGGAGCACAGTAGACCTCATCGATACGCCGCCGCCAGCGTTTGACATCGGGCCTCTCAAGAGACTGGGCGTCGTTACAGGAAAACCTTCCTCCTGTGACAGGTACATACTCTTCCGTGAATTCCCAACATTCATTGTCCATAACTCTGAGAGCAACGACATTGAATGTTGAAGAGGGTGCACGTTGATCCACCAATTCGCGCAACCTGTCGGACATGATGAAGGCGCAAAGCAACTCCAGTTCCTCATCCATTTCCTGAAGATTGAGATCCTCCAGGATCTCCGGTGGGGCTTCGGAGCGAAAATGACCCTCCGGACGGAGAGAGACTCCTCTGGCAGCCATAAGCCTAGGCAGAATATCATCCACCAGGTCCACACCCATATAACACAAGAGCGCGAGATTTCCTGGTTCAGCAATACCTTGGAGATATAGAAGCGGACGCGGACCGGCGGCACGCCTGAGAGCCGATACCGTCCTCGCCAAGGCACGTGGGTCACGGCGGAGTTCAAAAGCGTTCTCCACGATAAGGAGACGAGCGCCTGTGAGAAGGGATAGATTGGTCGGCACAGGAAGACGAATGGAGACTATGCCGTCACCATGGTCCCTTATAGTTCCCGGAGTATCGACACTCAAAGGAGGCTTTATCTTTGCACCTTGCTCTATCTCCAATGGACCAACACGGAGTTTCCGTGTATCATCATCAACCTGTATCGAAAGAGGCCCGTCCCGGCCCACGGGAACAATGGAGGGTGTGCATAGCCGTTTTCCAAAGGAATCCGTCTTGCATATCCGAGACATATGGGACCTGTAGAGGAGCTCCATGTTATCAGTTATGACCATGCGGGCAAGGTATTTCAAGATGACGAGCCGAAACCACAAGGCCCAGAAAAAGAATGATGACTAGCGCGGATCAGAGGAGCAAAGCGCTTTCAGCCTAACGTATTCCAAAGTGACCATATCATCTCCCAGCGAAGAAGTAAAATATCCAAGTTAAGCATTCCTATCCGAGGATCATGAATTTTAAAGACATGGATGTCGTCTCAATACGTGATTTCTCCAGGGAACAAATTGAAGAAATCCTGGAGCGGTCGCGGCAGATGTTACCATATGCC
>DUKW01000045.1 GCA_013329105.1 Candidatus Methanomethylophilaceae archaeon
TTTGATATGAACCATGAAGAAAGCCTTAGTAGAATGCCGCTGATCGGAGACCCTTTTCCGGATGTAGAGGTAGTAACGACCCATGGCAAAATGAATCTCCCTGCTGACTTCAAGGGAAAATGGTTTGTTTTGTTCAGCCACCCGGGTGATTTCACACCAGTGTGCACAACAGAGTTTGTGACCTTTGCCAGAAAAGCCGATGAATTTTCTAAGTTGGGTGCAGAGCTGATAGGCCTCTCTGTAGATCAGGTGTTCTCCCACATCAAATGGGTGGAGTGGATAGATGAAAAGCTCGGTGTGAAGATACCCTTCCCAATTATCGCAGACCATGGCGATCTGGCCAAGATGATGGGTATGATTCACCCCGGTAAGGGCAGCAATACCGTTCGGGCGGTGTTTATAGTCGATCCTAATGGAATCATTCGTTTGATCATCTATTACCCACAAGAGGTAGGAAGAAATGTGGATGAGGTTCTCCGCGCCCTGAAGGCACTCAAAACCTCTGATGAGAAAAAGGTCTCATTGCCTGAGAACTGGCCGAACAACGCCATGCTGGGAAGCAAGGTCATAATACCGCCCAAGGCCACAGTGAAGGACGCCTATGAGAACCGTAATAAAGAAGGTTGTTATGATTGGTGGTTCATGACAAAAGATTTCTGATTATCTCAATATACCCCTACCCCTCTTTTTTTTTGCCGCTCTGTTTTTGTTCACTCTTGTTTTTGGTTCATTTTTGGTGTAGAGCGTATCTCAATCAGTGATTCGCTGAGTATCATTTTTATGTTAACCCCTCCATTAGCATAAATATGGGCCCCATTGGTTTGGACGAGTTATTCAAATCCCTGTTCACCGTAGCTCTTATACTCATGGTGCTTTCAGTACCTAATATGTTGATAACAGTACGCCGATCCCGTAGGGAGATGGCCCGTTATCGGCAATTAAGAGAGATAAAGGATGGTGAACGGATCCCGAGCCTTATGGTCCGTCAAGAGTGGGAGAACGCGCGCTCTCCAATAGGGTACAGCGCACTTCTCCTGGCGGAGATAGAAAGGCTTAACGATCTGCGCCCAGCGGTCATGCAGGCACAGAGCTCGGCCATAATATTGCTGGTACTGGCAATCGTTCCAGGTTTTGAATTTACCACCCTAATAATTGCGTTAGGTATCGTGGCCATAGTGTTGATCTCATCTGTGTACGCCAGTCGTCTGGTCGAAGAGTATGTCAACGAATATATGGAAATGTTGCAGAACTTTGAGGAGCAAGGAAGTAACGATTTAAATAATATATACGGCTGACCAAATTTGATATCATCAAAATGCTTATGGGTAGGCTCAGCAAGAAGATAACGTTCAGTCATAAAGTGAATTATCGTCACTCTTTAAGATACGCTCGTCATCCCCGACAACTTCTCATGGTACCAATCCAAAAGGGCTGCAGCGGCATCATCTTCCGCTATGATAACTATCTCATGATCTAAGAATCTCCGCGACAGATTTCTATGGATCTGGGCACAGAGGAAGAGCGCATCCCAACTTACCCCGCTCATAGAGAACTATTACTAAAAAATAGATGTAGCCGATCCTTCATTAATCTAGCTGACAAGAATTTAGCTAAGAATCTCGGTTTGAGTAAGGGATCGTCATACATCTGTGCTGTATTTGGAGATATGTAAGAGGGCAAGGTTGTGGGCATCAACTGTTAACTCTCCCGCCACGAAGAGTGAGAAGCATATAAGGACTGCCCACAGAATGCTAGCGTATTGAAAGAAGGAAACAGGTTTTAAATCAAGATTGGCATTAATGTGTAGGTGTATATATGGATTCTAGACCAAAAGAAGTAGTGAGATCTTCGATCCTCATAGTGGTGGCCGCAGCAGCCTCTATGATCATGGCTCTCGCCAATGTGGTGGCTCTGGAGTTGTATCCCACTGTTGCTTTTCTGGCAATGACCGTACTCCTTCTTGCGTTAGCCGGCAGTTTCATGGAGAACGGTCAGTGGAGCTGGGAGCTTACTATGGGGATGGGGTTGTTCACGATGGTTCTCGGTTTGGGCTTGATATTGGCAGAGATTGTTGATCCGTGGGCAATGATCCTAATACTTCTGTTCACGGCTCTAGCCTTGGTTAGCTCCAGCACTGAGAAAGCTAAGTATTGGTATCTCTACGACAAACTTTGAAGCTCAAAACTTTTTTACATCTTTCATTTTTGGGCATTTAGGCCGGACGGCAGAATTCAGAAAAGGAGATATCCTGTCACCTGAATCGGTGTCCTATATGCCGTCATTGCACATCATACCCGGCACCATAGCCTTTGTTGTAACAGCCTTATTTTTTACTGTGGTCCCGCTTACTGTTTCTTCAGAAGCCAACATAGGGAACGATAGTCTTAACACCAATGTTTATGCCGCGGACCTGACTAGCACTTATGAGTTCCAGCTGGCAGACGGGGATAGAAAGATCATAACGATTGAGCTTGATGAGAGTCAATATTTCGTATACACGGTCAGCCTGTCTACCCCTGGAGAGGTTACGGTCTACCTCTTAGACGATGTAGGTCTAGTTGACTATCAAAGTTTTTCTGAGCCCGTACCACTACAGGGGCCGTTCTTAGTTAGTTATACATCAGGCATTATGAGTGATTTCAATGCCTCAGAGTCCGGTAAATATCATATCGTGGTCGAGAATAACTGCGGCCAGTCGGTGCATGTAACGATCGAGAGCAATGTATCTCTCATGGGTGCCTTCTGGGACGATATCAGTGCAATAGCCTATTTGTGTTTGGGAGTGCTAGCCATAGTGATCATTGCCGTTTTCTTCGTTATCATTCTTGCATCTCGTCATAAGAAGAATATCGGAACTGATGATGATGGACAGAATGCCCGCTATGGTCTTGATGACTTCTTGAATATTGATAGTTCTGGGGAGACAGAGGGTGATCTATCCCGATATGAGCCCGATGAATCGCCTTACGACGAGCCTTACAAGCGCGAGGGCTTTTTACG
This sequence comes from Candidatus Methanomethylophilaceae archaeon, assembly GCA_013329105.1. Classification (GTDB taxonomy): domain Archaea; phylum Thermoplasmatota; class Thermoplasmata; order Methanomassiliicoccales; family Methanomethylophilaceae; genus UBA9915; species UBA9915 sp9915u. The sequence continues at coordinate 3,001 of DUKW01000045.1, forward strand.
CCGCCGCTAACATATCCACACCATGCATGAGAGCCCATATCATGATGAAGATCACTGACATGGCTTCCGCAAGGCCAATAGGGGTCAGGGTTAGTAGTATCACCGCCGTTGCTACTATGGCGATGCTGACTATCGACATAGCTTTGCCCCTACGGCCACGGTGCCAGTTAGGAGGTACTGAGATGAGTATGGCAGTGAGCATTGTTAGGAAGAAGGCCCAACTGAAAAAAGTGTGCCAAACATCTATGTGTATAGGGAATACCCCGATTCCTATGAGGAAGATGCCGGCTATCATCATCAAAAACATGGACCAGCGAAGAAGTGGCAGCTCTTCTTGTGCTCTCATGCCGTAAGCAAACAGAGCCATAAGGATGCCGGTGATTATACAGGCAGCGTTGAATATGGCGTCTGCAGGTCGAGACGGATCTCCCAGCTCGCTGAGGGTCATCTCACCGAAGACCCATGCGCCATCGATAAGCACCGCGGCAATCCACATGATAAAAAAGAAGCAGACACCAATAATGCCTATAGCGGCTACAACGTTCGGATGTTCAAACACGCTCCGCTCCATGCATGCGGTTTGTTCATATGAGGATAAAAAGTTTGGTCAGGCCTCTAACGTCTACACCGTTACATATCGTGAGCAAGCAAAGATTAAGAAGTTTTATTAGATAGCTTATTTAAAGCATAAAGTCCGAACCAGCGATCAGACAGATCTGTGGGTATGTCACTGTCAGTCACTGCCATATAGACATTACAGCCGATTCTGAAGCGGGCCTCACCCTAACGTGAAAGCCAGCACTTCTAAAGATACAAAGCTCCATAGCTAAGGATTTAAAAATATTTGTCTATACGGATCTGATATCAATGTACAACGTTTATTTCATTGGGACTGCGGGCAGCGGTAAGAGCACACTGGTCCGTGCCTTTAGGGACTGGTTGGACTCTCGTGATCTGGAATGTACAGTCATAAACCTCGATCCGGGTGCGGATGCGGTGCCTTATGAAGCTGACATCGATATCCGGGAGTGGATACACCTTAATGATGTTATGACCGAATACTCTTTGGGGCCTAATGGTGCGCAGATTGTCTGCGCCGATCTTATGGCCGTCAATGCCGACAAGCTCATCGAGGCACTCAACCAGTATCCATCACGGATAAATCTTATAGATACTCCGGGACAGTTCGAGCTTTTCACTTTTCGCCAATCATCTAGTGTGATTATTGATGCTCTGGGCAGAGAACGCTCTGTATTGGTCTTCCTGGCGGATCCAACTCTCTCCCGTACACCTAACGGTTTCGTGTCTAACACAATGCTCTGTGCGCTGACTCAATTCCGTTTCTCGCTTCCACTTATCAATATGCTCTCAAAGTCAGACATGCTCTCTGAGGAGGAGGTAGAGACTCTGAGGGCATGGTCTCTTAACCCAGACGCACTGTACGGAGCCCTTCTTGATGATGATATTGATTCCCAGACGATAATGGGTCTTGAGCTCTTCAAAGCCATGGAGAATGTCGGCGTATATCGTGAGCTAATACCTGTCTCGGGGGAACTCATGTATGGATTGGAGGACCTATATAACCAGTTGCAAATGCTGTTTATGGGTGGGGACGACCCTGATATGGTTGAAGAGCCTTAAGCGAACATCAGCCCAGTTCCCATCATAGTCGCATCCGCGTTGCCAAGTACCTTTTGCAGAGCCTGCTCGAAATCGGTCATCGTGGCCTTGTCCCTGCCGTTACGGATGGCGAACATGCCAGCCTCAGTGCAGATCGAGCGCAGCTCCGCTCCTGAGGCGCCTTCAGACCTCATGGCGATATCTTCAAGATTTACGTTCTCATCGATGTTCATGTAGGCCGTGTGAATTTTCAGTATTTGCAAGCGGCCTTCGTAGTTGGGGAGACCTATCTCTATGATACGGTCGAAGCGCCCTGGGCGCAGCAAAGCCTCATCCAGGATATCAGGCCTGTTGG
>DUKW01000114.1 GCA_013329105.1 Candidatus Methanomethylophilaceae archaeon
CAATATGTCAACGGAGCTGTTTATCTCAGGAAATTCATTCAGCAATATTATCTGATCAACACTTACATGACCGTAGACGGTAAGAAACGGTTTCATGTTCCCTGCTCCCATCCTTCAAGATAGCGTCTCTGCTCTTCCGTCAGCTTATCTATGCTCACACCCATACTCTGGAGTTTGAGCCTCGCCACCATCTCGTCTATTTCCTTAGGAACGGGATGCACTCCGTTCAGCATGGATGTATGATTCTTCACCAAGTGCTCCGTACAGAGAGCCTGTATGGCAAAACTCATATCCATTATTTCCACCGGATGACCTTGCCCTGCGGCAAGGTTCATGAGCCTGCCTTCGGCGATCAAATATATTTTCCTACCATCGCCCAGCAGATACTCCGTCACGGCATCCCGTACCTTACGGCGGGAGACGGCTACCTCCTCCAAATAACGGCGGTCGATCTCGTTGTCAAAGTGACCAGAGTTGCCCAGTACGCAACCGTCCTTCATAAGTGCTATGTGCTCAGGACCCACGATGTCTTTGCATCCGGTGACGGTGAAGACTATGTCAGCCGCCTTCACCGCCTCCGCCATAGGCATGACCTCGAAACCGTCCATCTTCGCTTCTATAGCCCTTATTGGGTCTACCTCAGTGACTATTACACTGGCGCCCATACCCTTGGCGCGGGAGGCCACCCCCTTTCCGCACCAGCCGTAACCTGCCACAACTACTCTCTTGCCGGCGATAAGAAGATTCGTAGCAGTCATCCAGCCATCGAGCGCCGACTGCCCGGTGCCGTAACGGTTGTCGAAGAGAAACTTCATTTTGGCGTCGTTCACAGCCATGACCGGAAATTCCAGCCGCCCGCCCTCAGCCATCGACCGCAACCTCATGACTCCGGTTGTGGTCTCCTCATTGGCGCCTTTCACGTTTCCCAGTGCATCGCGCCTGCGGCTGTGCAACTCGACGATCAGATCGGCGCCGTCATCGATGACAAAGTCTGGATGGAAATCTATGACCTTGTTGAGGTTTTCGTAATACTCCTCCTGCGTCTCGCCCTTCTTCGCATACACCTCTAAGCCATAATTTTTCCTGAGAGCCAAAGCAACCGAGTCATCCGTGGAGAGAGGATTACAGCTCGCCAGGCGTATCTCTGCACCGGCATCCTTCAGGGTGATCGCCAGCATGCCTGTCTTCGCCTCTGTGTGGAGCGCCATACCGATCCTGACGCCTTCGAGCGGCCTTTCCTTCTTCATTCGCTCTCTGATACTCCTTAACACGTGCATGTGGGCTTCCGCCCACTGCAGGCGCAGGAGACCTTTTTCCGAAAGTTCTTTGTCCATCTCCAAACCTCACCGCTCGTCAAAAGCCGTCGTCAAAAAATCCTTGATCTCTTCCACTGCACTCCGAAGAGCGCGCTCTTTATCGAAGTTTTCTATGATAACGTGTCTATCCGCCTGACGGAACTCGTTCACATAATGCGTAATGTTCCTTACAGCCCTTGACGCCTCGTCTACTATCGGTACGGATGCCGTCCTGGAGGTCCTAGACAGAGGATTAAGATCAATCGCTATCACCACCTTTCCCATGGCAACGAGAGCCTGGGCACGGTCACCGTCCTCAATCGGTACGAGAATCACGTCTGCCGAGCCGATACCTTCCGAACTGCATTTTGCCCTCTCAGACGCTATGCCCTCGATGAACGCATCTGCCTTTCTTCCCAATATCTCCACGTCCCCGAGCGATTCCATGTACGAGATGACCTTTTCCATCCTCTCAGCGCTACGATGGAAAAGGTTCACCTCCACCTTAGCAGGCAGAGCCTTTGCTAGCTCGATGATCTCCTTACCAGCGACGACTGCAGCGTTGCCGTTGACACAGAGCACAGGTCTCTCGGCCTCGAGGAGATGACAGGCGGCCACCCTCTCCGCCTCATCGGCGGAGGGGGTGGTTCTCTCTCCCATCATATAGTCGTAGGCTTCGCCGCGGCCATGGGCTATCAATCCCGTGGCTGTCACTATGCCTTCTCTCATCGCCTCAGCCAATCTTTCGCGCAGAAGCAAGGATTTGTATCGAGGATGTGACGGTGATATCTCCACACTCCCTCATTGGAGGGGATGGTTATTTGCTTTGCTGCTAGCTCGCTCTCCGTGCTCTGTGTATTCACGGCACTTTTCAACACTCTCGGCGCTGATGCCTTATGTTATCAAACCTTTGGTTTGCGCCATTGCTAAGTGAGAAGCCATAAGTACAAAGGCATAGATTCTGCGGCGTCATGTCTGTACGAGTCGTGCTCGTGGGTCCGAAATTTGAGGGTAACGTCGGAGCGGTGGCGCGTTCGATGGCCAATTTCGGCCTTGACGAACTTTATCTGGTCAACCCTTGCGAGATCGGCGACGAAGCTTACAGCCGCTCGAAACACGGGAAGGACGTGCTCGTTAACGCTAAGATCGTCGACGAACTCGACGACGCCCTCCAGGACTGCTTCCTCATCGTCGGCACGAGCGGCATCATCACCGAAGGCGAGAAAAACTACATACGCGTGCCCATCAGCGCCAAGGAGCTTGCGGAGGGGCTGGAAGACTATAATGAAAAAGTGGCAATACTCTTCGGTCGCGAGGACCAGGGTCTGTACCAGGACGAGTTGGCCAAATGCGACATCCTGGTTACAATACCCAGCAGTAAGCAATATCCGGTGCTCAATCTCTCTCATGCGGTAACCATCGTGATCTATGAACTGTTTCAGAAGGGGGCGGTACTCAAGAAACCCCATCAAGCGGATCGGACAGAGAAAGAAATGTTGCTCAGACGTTTCGACGAACTGCTCGACGCCATAGATTATCCTCCCCACCGCAAAGAGAGAACCTCTATAATGTTCCGCCGTATGATAGGACGGGCCGTGCCCACGAAATGGGAGTTTTATACTCTTATGGGAGTGATAGGTGACGCTGCCGAGCGCATAAGGCGCAAAGAATGATTACGCTTTCCGACGAAGTTATTGATTTTTAGAGCGTGTGTTTATTTTTCGCTCTTCACGCCGGTTAAGACCATAACACGGAAGGAGTTTCTGCTGCTTTCAGTGTACGCCGAGCAGTAGCAGTCCTTGCCCTCACCCAAGGTTTCTGTCAGACTGCGATGCATGGCGTTAACGGTCCCGACGTCCATCGTCTTTCCGCCGCATACATTCAGCAAGGCGGAAGTGATGTCCCTGCCATTTATCAGCAGCAGAGGATTCTCTAGCGCGTCGTTGAGTGCCGCAAACGGATCGAGACTCTCACCCCACATGACGGTTGCCATGTCGCTGAGCTGCGCCATCTTGCGCAGCTTACTGACGCTCACAGACATCATCGCCTCCTCGTCAATGGCTGCCATTATGCCAAGTGTGATCTCAGAGATCAGCTGGTCGATGACACTGAATACCTGTCTTGACTGTGCTGGTGGAATAACCTCCATAATGAGCTGATCATCTATCAGCACCATCATGTCTGATTCCGAGCGCAGATCTTTGATGTGCTTAAATGTGCGCTTCCTGCTCTTTTTCTCAAACATCGAGGGTATCGTCACTACCGAGAGCACGAACGTACCGTTTTTCCTCGCTTGTCTTGCTATCACGGGCGAGGCCCCTGTCCCTGTACCTCCGCCCAGAGTAGAAAGCAG
>DUKW01000131.1 GCA_013329105.1 Candidatus Methanomethylophilaceae archaeon
CATTATGTGCTCACGCCACTGGTTGAAATAGTTGAGCAGTTTGGGTTCGGCGGCCACCTCAGTCCTTATGTATTCCTCCACATCCAAGTGCATGTCCTTCCGCATCTGCTGTATGCGTCGTATCAGTTCGCGAGTGTAGCCTTCTGCTTCTATTTCCGGTGTAACCGTAAAGTCAAGGTAAAGCTTGCCGGAGGAGAATTCAAGACCTGATACACCCTCTGGCAGGTCATAACGGAAGGAAACCATGTTCGGCTCGATTTTGAGATATTGCCCCTCGATACCTATTTCGTATTCACCCTTCTCGACAGCATTCTTTACCATTTCAGCTGGGCGGCTCTCCAAAATTTTGGCAATCTTGGAAGACCACTGTCGATAGACTTTCCCTATGGCGTTAGGGTTCGGTACAACACGGAGTATGAGCTCGTCCCACTCTTTGTCAGGGGGTATGAATTCCACATCTTTGACGTTGGCTTGCTGTTTCAGGACGTCTGAAAAGAGGGATATGGAATTATTGATCAGTTCCGTCTCTCCCTGTATAACCATTCTCTTTATAGGCCAGCGCAACTTGGAGTTGCGGCGTTGTCTTTCTGCAGCCGATAGCTCAACGATCTCCTGAACGACCCTCATACTAAACTCCAGACTATCATCGATGAGCGCCTCGTTGAAAGAGGGCCAGTCACTCATATGGACGCTCTCCTTTTGTCCGTCCATGTTGGCATATATTTCTTCGGTTATGTGTGGACAGAACGGCGCCAGCAAATGAGTAATGCTCATTATTGCATAGTGAAGTGTGAAATAGGCAGCCATTTTATCAGGGTCATCCTCCTCTTTCCACATCCTGTCACGCACAAGTCTTACATACCAGCGGGAAAGGTCTTCGAGGATGTAATCCTCCAATGCTCTGGCGGCCTTGTGCACATGACGTGTTTCCATACTCTCAGTTACTTCTTTGCGCAACCTTTCGGTACGGGATATCATCCAGCGGTCCTCATTGCGGAAATGGGATTCCATCTCACTCATGGTTCGTTTGTATGGTTCGTAGGAATCCAGGGCCATATAGGTGGAGGCAAAGTTCACGACATTCCATAGGGTGTTAAGGACCTTGCGTGCATTCTTGGGACCATCCTTTTGAAATGCTAAATCCTCCCATGGTGCATTGGCTTTTAGGAGGTAGAAGCGGAGGGAGTCGGCGCCGTGCTCTTCGATGAGAGATAGAGGTTGTATAACATTACCCTTGCTCTTGCTCATTTTTTGCCCTTTGGGGTCAAGCACCCAGCCATGCATCAACACCTCTTCGTAAGGTGAAGAGTCAAAGGATATTATCCCAGCTGCTAGCTGGGAATAGAACCATCCTCTCGTCTGGTCATGAGCTTCGGTTATGAAGTCTCCTGGGAACCACCGCTCCAGCTCTTTGTCATTGGAAGGATAGCCTAGTTGTGCCCAGGATGCCACACCCGAGTCGAACCAAACGTCTAAGACGTCCGGTACACGACGCATCTCCCTGCTACATTTAGGACAGGTAAAGGTTATGCCATCTATCCAAGGACGGTGGGGGTCCATGCCTTCAATGTAGCCATGCCCCCCTTTAAGCTGCTCGAAGCTGCCAATGACCTTACGCTCTCCACAGTCGCAAGTCCATACAGGTAAAGGTATTCCCCAGTAACGCTGGCGTGAAATGCACCAGTCACGGGCATTGTCTACCCAATTCATCTGGCGTGAATTACCGGCCCAGTCTGGTGTCCACTTCACGCGCGATACCTCCTGGCGCATACGATCCTTGATTCCTTCTATGCGGATGAACCACTGGTGGGTGTTGCGGAATATGACAGGGGAGCGGCAGCGCCAACAGTGGCCGTAACGATGCTCTGTTGTTTCTTGATGAAGCAGTAGTTGGCGATCCTCTAGATACTCGAGTATCTGCCGGTTACTCGACCTCGCTTTCTGAGCCTGAAATTGGGGTACAACGGCAGAGAAACATCCTGTGCCATCCACAGGACAGAATGGGTCTATGCCATATTTCTTTCCGGTTTCGAAGTCATCAGGTCCGTGTCCAGGAGCAATATGCACGATGCCGGTGTTAGCATCCTCGACATAATCGGCAAGTACTATGCGGTGAGTCCATTCCGATGTCTTCAAGTAGCGTTCATCAACATGAAATGGTGGGATGTAGTAGCGGCCCTCTAGTTCTCTGCCCTTCCACCTCTCCAGAATATAATAGTCTTCATATCCTGCTGCCTCAGCCACGTTCTGTACCTGTGACTCTGCCAGAATATAGCCCTCTTTGCCATCCTTGCTGACCATTTCCACCTTCACATAATTGAGATCAGGATGTCCCGCCACCGCCATGTTGGCTGGCAGCGTCCAGGGTGTTGTGGTCCATATAAGAAGAGAGGTGGCGGGATCATCGGCAAGTGGGAACTTTACGTATATCGAAGGATCCTTCTCATCCCAATACTCGATCTCGGCCTCAGCAAGGGCGGTCTCACAGCGCGGACACCAAGAAAGAACACGATCGTCCGAGACCAAGAGTCCTTGTTCGTGGGCACGTTGTATTGTCCACCAGGCTGCCTCGATGTATTCTGGTCTGACGGTAAGATAAGGATTGTCCCAATCCATCCAGACGCCGAGCTGGCGGAACTGCTCGCTCATATTTTTTTGTAGGTCGAGAGCGAAAATTTTACAAGTCTCCACAAAACGGTCTATACCATATTCCTCTATCTCTTGCTTTGAACGAACGCCAACCTCCTTCTCGACCTGGACCTCTATAGGCAGTCCATGCATATCGAAACCCGGTTGATCGCGCACATTAAGGCCATTCATTCTCCAATAGCGAATGAGCGTGTCTTTGAGGGCTTTATTCATGGCCGTACCTAAGTGAATGGAACCTGTTGTATAAGGGGGGCCGTCAAGGAAATAGAAGTCGGGACCCTCTTCCCTTATTTTTTTCGTTTTCCGATATATATCTTCGCTTTCCCAATACTCTTGTGTGGCTTTTTCTAAACTTACTGGGTCATAATTAGGCCGGACCTGCTTTATCATCGCCATGTCCCTTCCTGAGCGGCTTTGTCTTGGCCGCCGCAAGGGCGATATTCATACATCATTTATAAAGAATTGTCCGTTCAGAAGAACATATCTAGGGACTTCTGGCTCTCGCGCTTTGCTATTTTCTCCTTTCCTTTAAGAAGTTTATCTACTGCTGCTGACACCCTCTCCTCCGAGAAGTCGTGCTCACTGCAGAGAAATTCAATAATACCATCTTTATCTGGTTCTTTGAATATTATTTCATACTCATCGCTGCCATCAGTTCTCAGAAAGATGTCAACCACTCTTTCATAGTTAGGTATATCCACTCCTAATTTTTCGAGTGCCTTCTCGATGTTACCGTACTTTCGGATCAGCGTCAAGGCTTTTTTCGGTCCCACTCCTGATATACCGGCATTGAAATCAGTACCCATGAGTATACACATATGTACTAGCTGCTCTCTTGTAAGGCCCAGCTCCTTCAGGATCCTGTTGAGCTCTAGCATCTCCACCTTGACGTTGCGATAGACGCTCTTCCCGGGCATTTTTCTCCTTCCTGTGATGTTGATGTTTCTCACCAACCGGGGGGCACCGAAAAGAAGGCTATCAAAATCCTGTGATGCCACTGCCCAGACATCGCCCTTTGTGCACATATATGCTGCCTGCGCTTCCCCCTCCATCGGGGCATCTACCACTGGGATGCCCATTAAACTTAAGAGCCGGCGTGATGATTCCAGGATATCACCGGTTATCCTGGACGATTGGGTGGCCTTTGTGAAAGCCCTTTCCATGTCGCCTTCTTTCAAAGCTTCTTCCCACTCTCTGGTGGCCGCTTCGCGTCTCTCGCGTCTCTCGCGTACAGTGTTAACTTTGAGTTCATGGATTTCACCATCAAAGACATATACAGGCTTTATTCCATTCTCCAAAAGGTTGACGTTGCGATAGAGAAGTCCAGAGAGATGAGACGTGACGTTCCCTTGTCTGTCCATAAGCGGCGTGCCGTCTGGTTGACGTATTATGGAAAGAAATTGATAGATTGTATTATGCGCATCAACAGCCAAGGTTCTTGATGCGAGTTCACTGAGCTCCAGTTCGAGGGGCTCTAAGAGACCCGAAAGATTTACACCCATATAACCACCTCAGCGCTTAGCATCAGCCTCACTGAGTAGGGGAAGATATACTAGGAAAAGTCCTAAAAGCATCCATATAAGGAGTACCATGCTGATGCATACGTTTGCTTCTAAGAGCAGTGTTCCGATGAGCAGTACAGTCGGGATGACCAGAAATATGACGGCCTGTAGAAATCGATCATCCATAAGACTCATTATTTTCCTCCTTGGTAGGGAATCCTTTCCACATTCTTATCTCTGTCTCCATATCCTTAGCGCTGAACAATGCACTCCCTGCAGTCAAGACCGTTGCTCCTGCAGCCGAACATCTCTTTCCCGTCTCTCTGTTTATGCCTCCATCGACTGAGATCTCTATGTGAGCACCCACCTCATCGATTGCTTTACTGGCTTCGGCTATCTTCTTCAGGCAATGGGGAAAGAATTTCTGTCCACCAAAGCCGGGTTGTACGCTCATTACAAGGAGCAAATCGATACTGTCTAAGTATGGAATGACAGTTTCTAAGGGAGTATATGGATTTAATGATAGACCGGCCTTGGCACCCCCATCCTTTATGGAAGTCAAAACAGAAGCTACATCTTCGGTGGTTTCCACGTGAATCGTGATTATATCGGAGCCTGCTTCAAGAAAGGCTGGTATATGTTTTATGGGATTGACGATCATGAGGTGCACATCAAAAGGTATCTTGGAATAAGGTCTCAGGGCACGGACCACATGCTGGCCGATGGTTATATTTGGAACGAAGACCCCGTCCATCACATCGATGTGTGCCCAATCGGCACCACATCTCTCTATCCTCTGCAACTCTTCTCCGAGGCGGGCGGCATCTGCGGACAGCATGGAGGGAGCGATTTTGATCATCTGTTACGCTAAGGGCTGTAATGTTTTTCATTCTTTCGCAGGTCTCAAGAAAGAATAATATCGCCCTGCGGCATAATCCATCTTATGGTAGATAAATCCGTTAAGATATGTTCAGTACGAGGCTGTGATAAGGAAGCAGAAAGAACATTCCCCTTAAAGAAAGTGGAGTCTGCAGGTCTGGATCTGGATGAGATGTCCAGCCGCAAAGCTTCATTATGCAAGGAGCATTATAAAGAGTTCAAGAAGCTCACCAAACAGGAAAGAGTCCTGGAAAGTATCGGACGCTGATCTGATGGAAATCTATTTTTTGGGAACGGCGGGAGGAACCCCTAGCCCCGATCGTTCTCTTCCATGTACAGTCCTCCGAATGGGGGGGCGCACTCTTCTTCTGGATTGTGGCGAAGGCAGCCAGCGTCAGTTGATGATATCCCCTGTCTCTTTGATGTCCGTGGACGTCATACTTCTCTCCCATCTACACGGTGATCATATCTTTGGTATACCAGGCATGCTTCAGACTATGAACCTTTTCTCACGTTCTCATCCCCTCTCAATCATGGGACCAAGGGGGACCATATATGTTATGGGGCTTCTTATGGAGACAGTGGGAAATGATCTTGGCTATTCAGTTAATGTGGAGGAGCTTTGTCATGGGGATGAGCGGGAGGTCTTGGGACTTCGGCTTGAGGCGGTGGAGACTGAGCATAATGTGCCATCGTTGGGCTACGTGGTGAGAGAGCCACCCAGACCTGGTAAATTCCACCCTGAGCGGGCAAAGGAATTGGGGATTCCGGCGGGCCCCCTCTACTCACGTCTCCAAAAAGGGGAGGCAATAGAGATTGAAGGTCGGGTCATCAAACCCGGGGATGTGATGGGTCCTCTAAGGAGAGGGCGCTCGCTCTCTTATTCTGGAGACACTCTTCCTTCTGACAGTTTTGCTCATGCCTCGCGGGGAGTTGATTTGATGATACATGAGGCAACGTTCGGTGACGATATGGCAGAGCACGCTGCCATAAGTTTTCATAGCACTGCCCGTCAAGCGGCAGAAGTGGCTAAAAAAGCAGATGCAGCCACACTGATCATGATTCATATAAGCCAGAGAGTGGTCTCCGACCTCGATCTGGAGGATGAGGCGAGGGCCGTGCTGGGAAATGTACCTGCCGTGGTAGCCAGGGACTTTGACAGTTTCCGACTGCTAGCTAAGGACTAGATAAGTTTCAGAAGGTCTGCAGAGGTAATTATACCCACCAGTTTGCCCTTATTGGCGACCAGTACGGCATTAGAGTTGGCCATTATGGTTGTCACGGTCTC
>DUKW01000101.1 GCA_013329105.1 Candidatus Methanomethylophilaceae archaeon
TTCATTTTTTACAGCGTCGACACCGAGGATGCTTGCCTTAAGCCCTAACCACCTCAGGCACGCTTTGGCAGTTGTGCCCGGCCCTATTAGATAGATAACGTCCTTATCCATGGTCTCAGCGACGTATTGCCCTATTTCCTTCTTCTCATCCTCTTCCCATACAGCGGAAGGTCCTTTTGATCCAGGCATCATCAGCCGGTCCTTTATAGAGGGCATAACACCATATAGACGCACATCTAAGCGGTTATCACGAAATGCCTCTTCATCTGTATCCAAGACCTCCGCCTCAGCTATATTCACATTTCCAAGGATGAATTCTTGTATCAGCTTACCGGCGCTTTCGGGGGAGGATGCAAAGACTGCAGAATGCATTTTCACACCAGCAGGTATCCCTATTACGGGAACGCGGCCCCCCGTAGCGTCAAGGATATCCCGAGTGGTCCCATCACCGCCGGCGAAAATCAGTAGGTCCAGGGCCTCCATTTTCTTTACTGCATTCAGAGTATCGTCACGTGAACAGACTGGGTCCATCTTGATAACTGAATGCTTTACGCCTAGAGTCTCAAGGATATCAGCACCCATGGAGCCTGGGGCGCTGATCACCTCGACTCCGTCAAAGTCAATGTTTCTCAGTGCACGTATGACCTTTGAAGGGGAGACTGGTGAGGCCCCACGTCTCTTTGCTTCTTTAAGTATGTTCTTTCCATCGCTACCCTTTAACCCTACGGCGCCACCCATACCGGCTATGGGGTTAACTACCAATCCGACTCTCATCTTCTAGGTTATGAGTGACGTTTCGTTTAATCTCTACGGAAAACCTGGAAGAAAAAAAGATGGGGGCGTTAGCCCCCCGAATGGCCCGCAATTCTATGACGGAGGTCTATGGGAAGAGAATGCGGATCATGTCCAAATCTGTAGCAGGCCATTCATAATAGAGGTTTCCAACCTCCATTTCCAGGTCGATGAGTTGTTCCAGGAAGACTTCGGTGACCTTTTTAGCCTTTTGATTAATGTAATCATGTATACCGGCGTTGACCATTTCGAAGACATCGGGTACAGATGCTCTCGGGGCTTTTTCAATCAAGATATCGTTGTCAATGGCAACAGTCATAGGAGCTGCAGAACGTAACCGTCTTAACCCTTCGCGGGCTATGGCTTCTTTATCCTCTACAGAAAAGGGCATGATAGCCATCCCAAATGTGATCATCCCTAACCGGGAAGATATCTCTGCCACTACTGGTGCGGCACCTGTACCTGTACCACCGCCCATTCCTGCTATCACGAATACAATGTCATGTCCTCTGATGATATTGGTTATCTCACTGGTATGGGCTAGGGCAGATAATCGTCCCAATTCTGGGCTCCTTTCTGTTTCCTTCTGAAGAACATGGGAATATAAACAGATCTTCTGGTGAGCGCCGATCTTCCCCAGCGATGTTTGATCAGTATTGATCGCTATCGTATCCAAGTCGTCCTCAGTCCAATATATATGATTAACGGCAGCACATCCGGCACCACCAACTCCGATGACGGCTATTTTGGGTTTGATGTTCATCGCCCAACTTGGTATACAGCGTTCCAGAGCGTTTTCCATTGCATCCCTTCTTCAGCTGATCGGGGGTCTGCGGGTAGATTTACCCTCGGGATGAAGATTCATTCCTTTTCAGGCCCTCTCTCCTCGAATATATTTTTGATCAGTCTTTCAGAGGCAAGGGTAAGCTCAATGATGCTTTGGTCGATCCCCGGTTCGTCATACATCTCTGCGCTTTTCCTGAGCGCATCCAAAGCCTTCCGATGCCTCTTTATGACATCTTCTTCCATTTTCCTTCCCGCTTCCTTTTTATAGCGGGCCGGGGTCGAAGCCCCCATCCCTTTGCCCGCCAGTTTTTCGTAACCACTGTTCACTTCTCTGTGAGCTCCGTATACATGTCGTAAGCAGCGAAAGCTTTCTTGGCAGCTTCTTCAAAGGTCTCACGAGGAACAAGTGTTCTTTCCACTATACGTTCCACCACACCGGCTTCACTGTCAGCAAAGCCGTTATCTTTGAGAATCGTCAGTGCTCGCATATAGCGATCACCGAGTTTTACTACCAACCCGTCGCCGTCGTCTGCCTGTGCATCCCTTTTCATGTAATTACGGAGAGCGATGCGAATAAGTTGAGATCTGCTAGAGAACTCAGGGTGTTCATCTAAGAAGACATCCATCATATAGATGTCATCAGGTTCCATCCTGAGCGTTATCCTCTCGTCATCCATCTTATCACATCTCAGCGGCTGGGGCTCCCTTCAAGCCCTATGTATGACATTTTCCTATGTGATATTTAAAAATTGTCATACTTTGTCATGCAAAGCATGACATCCAAAAACCCTTTAACTCCGAATCATTTTCAAACTCCAAATAATATTGTATGTTTCGAGTAAAAAAATTTCTATGGATTTAGAAGTCATGATGTTTTGTATTGTAGAATTTACGTTTTGCATAAATATCTAATAAAGAATCGCCTTTGCAGTTGATACCGGCCCGGAGGAAACTAAATGGGACCCCTTTCAAAAGAAACAGAGGAGAAATGGCAAAGTCGCTGGGAAAAGGCAGGTCTCCACATCTCTGAACGTGACGAACGTCCTAAATTTATGATTATTTTTGCGTATCCTGGTGTTACGGGGTATCTACATGTTGGTCATATGAGGGGTTACACCTATGTGGACGCTATAGCTAGATTCAAACGGATGGAGGGATATAACGTCCTTTTTCCTGTAGGCACTCACGCCACTGGCAACGGGCCTATCAGTCTGGCCAACCGTGTAAAGGCAAGGGATCTAGATACCATAGATTATCTCTTCCGAAATGGGTGCCCCTCTGAAGAATTAGATAGGCTGGAAACACCCGAAGGTGTTGTTGATTTCTTCAATGAGGTTTACGTTAACGAATACTGGAAGAGGTTTGGTTTTTTATCGGACTGGAGGCGGTTCACCTGTTCGATCTTTCCAGACTATAGTCGTTTCATCGAGTGGCAGTTCCATAAACTAATGGATAAGGGCTTATTAATCCAAAAACCATATTATGCCCCGGCCTGTATAGAATGCGGCCCGGTGGCTGTCGACCCCTCTGAGACAGATCTATCGAAAGGGGGTAATGCGGAGGTCTATGAGTATACTCTCCTGAAATTCAAGTGCGGTGAAGAATATCTTGTCGCCGCCACCCTGCGTCCTGAAACGGTTTATGGTCAAACTAATTTCTGGGTTAACCCTGAGCTTGATTATGTACGAGTGCGTGTTGGGGACGAAACATGGGTTGTCTCAGAGCCAGCGTTTCATAAATTGCGCTTTCAGATGGATAATGTTGAGATGATTGAAACTGTACCAGGTAGAGAGCTTCTTGGAAATATCTGCAAGGCTCCTATGATAGAGAGGGAGATCCCTGTACTCCCTGCTGTTTTTTGTGATCCTAATGTGGGTACGGGCCTGGTGACATCTGTGCCCTCTGATGCTCCCGATGACCTGGTGGCACTAAGGGCATTGCAACAGAACCCTGATACAATGAGAGCATATGGCCTTGACCCATCACTGGCAAACATTGAGGTCATTTCTATAATTGATATTGAAGGTTATGGCCCATGTCCTGCTATGGATATTGTGGACAGAATGGACATCACAAATGTCGGAGATCCACGACTGCTTGAGGCTAAGAAGCAGGTCTACAAAGATGGACATCATAAAGGGGTAATGAACACT
>DUKW01000064.1 GCA_013329105.1 Candidatus Methanomethylophilaceae archaeon
ATTATTTCTGCAGGAAAGACCTCTCTCCCTTTGTATCCAATATTGACGATAGTGAGTGGGGAGTATATTATGCGGTTCACAAAGAGATGGTAATCATCAGCATGGTTTCCGCAGAAATGATAGAAAATCTGCGGTCCAGCCCCTCGCTTGAAAGACTCCTTTATAAGGTAGGGGAGATTCTCTGCAGCTACCTTCTTAATGGTTTCAGGAGGCATGATGTCGCTGTTGGCAAGGACTGCACCCGTGTTCACCAATGCCATACCGTACGTCTTGGCAATGGCCTCGGCGCCAGAGATAGCAGTATCAGTATATTTTCGTATCAATTTAAGTGTCAGGTCCATATCGGTTACTGTCCACATCAAGAACTCCTCTATGCCGCATAATGCAGCAGCTGAACCCTCTGGCTCGGGACAGGCTGCAAGAGGAACGAACATATTCGGTAACTTCTTTTTGATATAATCATTGGCCATGGTCAATCGCTTATATGTGAAACCGTTCTTGATTTCCTCTGGGTCTGGAACTCGGAGCTTGTCCACGTCCTCGGGGCTATTGACCACAATGTTGTCTGGAACAGGAGGAATGTAATCCATAAACCTTATTTTTGTTCCTAACTCCGACATCCAGGGATGCGCGAAGTAATATTTGGTTACCGGAAGCAGATCATAAAGTTCTTGAACATATGCCAGACAATGAGCGCCCAGGCATGGGTTTTCATAATAATCTCGTATGGTGAAACCGCATGCTAATGTAGAATGGGACATCATCATGGGGTCAACGGGCACCCTATCTGCTTCTCCTCCCAACACTGCCGCAGCATAGCGACGGCGGGCCCGATCATGCCAACTCTTATGGATTGGTGGGAAAAGCTCAGATGTATCCATTATCTAGCTTATAGGCAGGGAAAGATTTATTTTCTTTGATAAGCGGATGATAAGGAAGATTCTTTATCTTATAGTGTAGATGATGTTGGATAATATATCCATCCGAGGCGTACTCAATGCAATGGGTTAAGGACAAAGTGAGGGAAGAGCTTTCACGTGGTCTCATAGGGGAGGACAGGAGCTGTCAGTATCACCCATGCCATTTTCAAGGTCAGGATTGTAGTTGGTGTTTCTGCCCGTTTTACCCGTGCGGTCTACCGGAGCTTGGAGAAGAGATAATCTCACGGCGCACGGGAAAACCTGTTTGGAGTTGCGTAGAATGTGAGTTTCTCCACCGTCCTGAGGTGGCGAAATTGGCTGGCGACTTGTTAGCTGAGGAAGAAATTACCGATCCTGACGATGAAAGGCTGAAAAGAGTCTTTTCCATTCTTACGTCATGTCACAATACCCAAGCAAAAACGCTGATGGTCCTGGGTGCCACCTCGGATGCCGGCAAATCGTTAACGGTGACAGCCCTCTGCCGTATTCTCTCAGATATGGGTTACAGGGTAGCCCCATTCAAGTCCCAAAACATGAGCCTGAACTCTTTTGTTACACAAGACGGCCATGAAATATCCCGAGCCCAGCAATTACAGGCGATGGCAGCAAGGATATATCCAGACTTTCATCTGAATCCTATTCTCCTTAAACCTAAAGGCGACTCGTGCTCTCAGCTAGTAGTCGAGGGGTGTCCCTTTGCAGATTTTGATGTGCGGTCCTATTATGATCTTTTTGTTCCCAGCTATGGGGCCGAAATCGTGAGACGCAATCTGGAGTGGTTACGAAAGAAGAATGATTTTCTGATAATGGAAGGGGCCGGGTCTCCTGCTGAGATAAATATCTATGATCGCGACATAGCCAATATGGGAGCGGCACGGCTAGCAGATGCTGACTGTATATTAGTGGTGAATGTCGAGCGGGGTGGGGCGTTTGCTTACGCTTATGGTACGGTCATGTTGTTACCGGAAGAGGATAGGAAAAGAATTAAAGGCATCATAATAAACAAGATGTACGGTGATCCCTCCTCTCTTAAAGATGGTATAGAGCGTTTAGAAGGGCTTCTGGGCATTCCGGTATTAGGGGTGGTTCCATACCTGGAGCTTGACCTTCCGCAGGAAGATTCGATGGGATGTATGGATAAGGGTGAGAACGGCCCAACCATTGCGGTGATTCGTCTTCCCCACATATCTAACTTTACTGACTTTGACGCATTAGCAATGGATGGTGTGAAAGTGCGTTATGTTACTGAACCCCATCAGCTAAGTGGAGCGGCGGCGGTCGTTATACCCGGTAGCAAGAACACTATTGCCGATCTTATGTGGTTACGTTCACGCGGCTTCGACAAAGCCTTAGAGGAGATTAAAGGAAGCTTGCCCATCGTAGGTATATGTGGAGGTTACCAGATGATGGGTACCAGAATAGAAGACCCCTATGCTATTGAGGGTGAATCGCCTGGTGTGATCGATGGGTTGGGGCTTCTCGATTGTACCACAATATTCGATTCCAATAAAAAACGGACAAAGCAGGTAGAAGCCTATCTTCCAGACGGCGGAAAAGTAAGGGGATACGAAATACATATGGGTCGTACTGTCTGTAATGGACATGAGCCGCTTTTTCATTTGAAGGATGATGAGGGGTGGCATGATGAAGGCTGCTTGGATCGTGAGAACAAGGTAATGGGGAGTTACGTCCACGGTCTTTTTGACTTGCCAGCCTTCCGTCGTTTCTTGCTTTCCTTTGCCGAGATCGGAGGTGAAGCGACAGGAGGTGACTATGCTGTCAACGTCGAGAAGGAGATAGACACGCTAGCCGACGCTTTCCGTAGCTCGTTGGAGATGAACATACTCATGGAAGATATACTGGGGGTGAAAGGATGGGAAGACTGATGTTTATCGGTACCAGTTCCGGAGCCGGTAAGACCACTCTTACAGCCGCCTTCTGTCGCATATTACATCGCCGTGGGTTCGACGTGGCGCCATTCAAGACTTTGAACCTCTCTCTT
>DUKW01000155.1 GCA_013329105.1 Candidatus Methanomethylophilaceae archaeon
CTGAGGATCGGTCAGAATATTTAGCCTCAGGCCTGAGTCTTTGCACAGTGATTTAATATCCACCGGATCTTCGACAACGACCGTCACCAAAGGTGTGTTCATCATCATCAGTCTTGCATGGCGCGATTCCAATAGGCGCAGTACATCCATATTCGCATCTTTGACAATGGCCAGAACCCATCTGAGCCCTCTCATGTCCATACTTCTGAAAAAACTCCCTGACAGATCCGGCAATACAAAATCAGGCAAAGACCCCAAATTGACACCACACGTCGTTGTTGGCGCAGAGGGGGAGATTCGAACTCCCGAGGCGTAACCGCCACCGGTTTTCAAGACCGGCGCCTTGGTCCAGGCTCAGCCACCTCTGCTTGGCCCTGTAAAAGGCTCGGAGTATATAACATTCAGCACAATTTAGGTCCCAGATCGAGCTCCAACGCTGTCATTGGGTGATTAAGTTCGAACGCTGTTATCACCGCTGGCGATACCTCACCAAAATGTCCACGTTCCTCGCCCTCGATGATGATAACCGCGCCCCTTCCTGAAATATAGAGAGGGAGATCGCAAGGTTTCAACTCCCAAGTCATCCCCACCTCTCTCAGTAAAGCCTCTGCTACGGATTTCATC
This sequence comes from Candidatus Methanomethylophilaceae archaeon, assembly GCA_013329105.1. Lineage (GTDB taxonomy): Archaea > Thermoplasmatota > Thermoplasmata > Methanomassiliicoccales > Methanomethylophilaceae > UBA9915 > UBA9915 sp9915u. The sequence goes on from DUKW01000155.1 coordinate 625, forward strand.
TCCGGGAAGTTAGCACGAGAGTGAACAGATAGTGCGGCCACATGGCGATGGCACCGACACCAATCGAGGACATCTCCCACTTCAAATATGTTTTGAGGCAAATCACGGTGCTTGTTGCGTCTCAACACGCGCATCATACTGGGTATGAGATTGGCCCGCATACATGTGTATTCTTCGCTAATGGGGTTCTTCACCTTGACTGTTCGCACCTCTTTCAAACCTGTCTTCTGAAACTCATCCTCGGGATTACTGAGTATAAGAGTGGTGACCTCGAAAAACGAAAGCCCTGTCATTATATCTCTTATCCCGTCTGCTAGCTCTGTGCAAGGCAATTCAGATCCAAAGGTTTGCGTCATGACGGGCACAGAACCGAAATGCTCATAACCATAACCTATAGCTACGTCCTCCATGATGTCAACGGGGTGGAGCAGGTCCATACGAGTGGCCGGAGCGAATATAGACAATTTCTTATTATCGACAGCGGCATCATAACCCATAAGTCTCATACTCTTGGCCATTTCCTCAGGGCTGAGCGCAACTCCTAAGAAAACGTTACAGGAGTCCACATCCAGCTCCCAGTGACTGGGAGTGAGGTCCGGTGTCAGCCTCTGATAGGTTCCTTCGATAGATACGGTTTCAATCTTCCCACCACGCTCTGCTAGAGCTGTCGTGAGGATGTTCAGAGCGCCTTCAACGGCTTTCCTGTCAGTACCTGTCACGTCTATAAAGAGATTACGGGTCTTTTCCGTAACGGTAGTGAGCGTTCCGTTGATTATAGGAGGAAATGATAGAACCTTGCCATTGATATCGGTTATGAGCGGGTACCGCTCCTTATCTTTCATAAGATGGGCGTACTCCCTTCCTTTCTCATGATATTCCAATATCTCACACAGATTCCAACTCTCAGTCTTTCCAAGAGGGACGAAAGAGACCTTCTCTGGCTCCACCGCCTCGTAAAGGAATGGGGGATTGACTTTGTCCAGATCATGAACACCTATGGCCACTTTAGCACGTTTGCGGCCAATGGTGACATGAAGCTTCTCCTGTAATTCCATCAACGAGCGTATGAAAGCATCGTCAATTTTCACATCTGCAACAGCAGCGGCCACGATCTCCGGGCGAACATCGATCACATTAGGATCCACATTCAACGTAATCCCGCTGCTACTAGTTTCATATGACTTCATACCGGGTTCGATACCCAAAAAGGCACGCAGTGCGCGTGCAAGCCCTTCGACGCTGAAAAGATCGGGACGGCTGGGAAAGAATTCTACCGACATTTCATCACTATCAATAGTGTCCTGCATATCCGCACCCAACATCGGGATTCGCTCGATGAGAATCTCCTTGGGCACTTCCTGACCTATCAGACGACAAAGGTCCGTGTAATTGAAATTGATGACTGGCATCAGGCAACGGATTGTGGAATCCGCTATTAAAATATGCGCCCTCAGCGTCCTAGCTTAGCATGGGCTTTTCCGAGATGCCCAGCGGCTTGAGCACCGAGTGTAGAAAGCTCCCCGGCGAGGACCGCAGCGGCCATAATCTCTCCCAACTTTCGTGATTTGCCTGTCCCTCTACAGCCCATAATTTCTAAAGCCTCTGCCTGGGTGGGTAGTTTTGTACCTCCGCCAACAGTCCCGATCTCCAGAGAAGGTATCCTCACTGAGATATACAAATCGCCAGCCACCTCTTCGCACAGGGTGCTCGTCATACTGCCTTCTACAACCTGTGCTGGGTCCTGCCCTGTCGCAATGAACATAGCAGCGAGCATGTTAGCCGCATGAGCGTTCTGACCTAAGGATCCAGCCATGGCGCTCCCTACCAAATTTTTGCGGTAGTTGGTATCTACTACCGCCTCCACAGTGGTGTGCATTCTTTCTTTTACGGCATAGGCCGGTATAGTGCAATCCGCAATGACCGTCTTTCCTCTGCCCGATATCATATTGATTGCTGCTGGTTTCTTATCCATGCACATATTACCAGAGACAGATATCATTACTGCTCCTGTCTCTTTTTCGATGAGCCGCGCCGCAGCCTCAGTAGCAATTGTGCACATATTCATACCCATTGCGTCAGCGGTATGAAATGAAAAACGCAGGAAAAGGTTGCGACCGTTCGGAAAAGTCTCTAAACCTATTAACTTACCATGACCTGTCGTTGCCTCTGCAGCCTCACGTACAGCGTCAATGTTCTCAGTGATCCACTTGATGGCCTCCAACGAATGTGAGACACCTTTAGTCCTGAACACCGGCGCCCTCGTCATAGCGTCACCTACGATGCGTACGTAGACACCACCACCCGCGTTTACTAAAGAACAACCTCTATTCACAGAAGCCAAAAGCGCTCCCTCTGTTGTGGCCATGGGAACTAAAAATTCACCGTTGGCATACTCTCCAATTACATGCAATGGACCTACAAACCCAAGTGGAATCTGTATACACCCAATCATGTTCTCGATATTAGATCGGGCTGATTCTGGGTCTATAGTGTACGAGGCTATCGCATTAAGTTTCGTAGAGCTGAATTCCTCAACAGCGGCCCTTCTTTCATCGACATCAGCACGAGTGCAGCCTCTGTTCTTAAGTCCCTGGCCCATCCTTATCAGGCAACCATCCTTTCAGGCATAAATAAATGTTATTACTTTATGTTTCAATCCCAGATATTCATATAATAGAAACCAATATAACTATCAGAAACCTACATTTCTATCGAATTCGATGAGCCCTATTAATGGCCTATCCATGGTATTGATCGTTTCTAGCGTCTGGCTCATTGCCTGCGCCCTGATACTTTTCGCATCGCTCAGTGGCCGATGGGGCAAAAGTCATAGACTCATACCATGGATGGCAGGCATACTAGCTGTAGGATTCATAGCATACCTTGTCCTGGCCTACACTGATGACGCCGAGATTATGGAAATAGCTTATATGGTGACAGATTGCACAGGCTACATCTTCGTTTTCCTTTCGCTGCTTCTTGTGATATCGTATTCACGCAAACCATGGGGCATCGACCCAGTATACTATAAATTACTATGTACTGTTGCTGCAGCGATCGTTGTTCTGGTGCTCATCAACCCCTTTAATGGCTATATACAATATTTTGTCATTGAAAACGCTGGGTACAGTTATCTTAGACCCGTACTTGGAGATTTGGCTGCTATACCATTGATGTTTTCCCTTATTTGCGTTTTATTTACGATAATCCTGCCCTTTCATGCATTCACAGAAGCAAGGGGTCGTTATTATGAGACACTAACCCTGCTCAGTGCTGGGGGCTTTGTTCTGCTTCTCAGCTCATTCTACCTAAACTTCGACATAATAGATGGAGACCCTATGTTGGCCAGTATCTCACTTTATACAGTATTCCTAATAATAGCGTATCTGTCCTCACTGCGCCTTAACAATTATATCTACGAACCGGACATAAAGGAGTTGGCTCTGGATAGCATGCTGGATCCAGTAATAGCTGTCGATTGCGACGGCCGCCTGGTCTATGCCAATGAGGTTGCAGAAAGGCTTTTAAAGAATTATTTTGAGCATATTAACGGCAATCATATAGATGAATACATCCCATGGAATAACCTAGAAAGAATGGGGCTTGAGAATGACCCCGATACCGTCAAGCTAAGTGATGGCACTGCTGAGAAGACCTACCGCGTTAACCGTTTTCCTCTTATCGAAAAGGACGGTGCGCAAAAAGGCACTGCATATCTTCTGAGGGACATCAGCGATCTTGCTCAGTACCTAAAGGCGGTTGCCGTCGCCCTAGAAAAACTCGAACTGCTGGACAGCATCACCCGTCATGATATTCTGAACTATATAACAATCATACAAGGATATACAGAAATAGCAAGAATGACAGACGATGAGGAAAAACGTGACGGTTACTTTCAAAAGATACTCAACGGTTGCCAAAAGGTAGAGGATGTAATTGATTTTAATAGGTCGTACAGCGGACTGGGAAAAACCTTAGAATGGACATCGCTACGCAAAAGCCTGGAGAAGTCCGTAGAGGAGGCAGGAAATGACTCAGAAATCCAGATAACAATCCATGATGCCCCTGATGTAAAGGTCTATGTTGATGCTCTGTTCAATCGTGCCTTGTATAATATAATAAATAACTGCCTCTGTCACGCCAAAGGAGCAAAAAGAGTCGATATCTTGATGGGTTGGTATTCAGATGATGAATATCGCATCATCATCGAGGATGATGGTTGTGGGATCCCCCAGGAAGAGAAAGAACTGATCTTCCGCAACGGCTATGGAAAGGCTCATGGGTTCGGGCTGTTTCTCACTAAAGAGATATTGGAAATATCTCAAGCCAAGATATGGGAGGAGGGTGATAAGGGCGCCAGGTTCGTCATCAGTTTCCCCCGTAGCCATGTACGGATGGTCTGATGAGCTATGTTTATTTAGATGGATAATATATCCAACAGTATGAACAGCCCCCGAATCCTGATCGGCGGTGAACGTTCAGGGAAAGGCAAAACAACGGGAAATCTGGGGATTCTGCTTGCCCCGCACGAGGCAGGGATCCAACCTCAACCCCACCAGACAGGCCCTGGTTTTTTTGGCCCCCTGCCACCTGACATGGCCCCACTACGGGGTTGCCGGGACCCAGAAAACTTGATGGGTTCCCATGTCCT
>DUKW01000160.1 GCA_013329105.1 Candidatus Methanomethylophilaceae archaeon
CCACTGAGTACGGTCTCAAACCTCTGGGCGAGGTATGGGCTAAAGCCGTGGATCCACTACCTTCTCGGAGGTTAAGCATCCCCAAGAAACATAATGATGCTTCTTTTTCCAAGTATGATGGAGCAGACATAGAAGATGTTCGTATTCTTGCATATACGCAACCTAAGCTAGTAAAAGGCATTCCCAAAAAAGTTCCCGACTTGATGGAGCTTCGCATCGGCGGGGGGGCCATTGATGAAAGGGTAGAGTTCGCTAAAGGCTTGCTAGGCAAAGAGATAGGCATATCTGATTTCACCGGCGAGGGCGCTCTGATTGATGTCTCAGCCGTTACTAAAGGCAAGGGCTTCCAAGGAGCGGTCAAACGCTATGGCGTAAAGCACCTTAGTCATAAGAACAGCAAACACAGGCGGATGATAGGTAACCTCGGCCCCAAGAGACCCGGTTATGTGAGGCCCACAGTCCCGATGGCGGGCCAGATGGGATACCATCAGCGTACGGAGTTTAACAAGAAGGTCATAAAGATCGGTTCTGAGGGGGTAGAGATAACACCTAAGGGAGGTTTTCTTCAATATGGAGAGGTAACCAACCCCTATGTGTTGATACATGGTTCTGTACCCGGTCCTGCCAAAAGGCTCGTCCGTTTTAGAGACCCAGTGCGCGGTAGCAAGAGGTCTACAGAGCCTGTCAGTATAACTTATGTATCTACTGAGTCCAAGCAGGGGGCCTGAAGATGGTAAGCAATGAGAGAACGACTAACGTTTATTCTGTAAGTGGGGAGGTTGTAAAGAGTATGGCCGTTCCTAAGGTCTTTGATACCCCCTTCCGCCCAGATGTCATCAAGAAAGCGGTGGTGGCTGCAGACGCCAACAAGAGGCAGCCATACGGTCCTGCAAAAACGGCGGGAATGAGGCACGCAGTCAGTACATGGGGCAAGGGTCGTGGTGTGGCTAGGGTACAAAGGCTTTCCCAGGGACGCACGGCAGCAGAATCCCCTAATAATGTAGGCGGTAGACGCGCTCACCCCCCAGTACCTGAGAAAGATTGGTCTAAAAAAGTGAACAAGAAAGAGCTGGCCCTCGCTAGGAAATCGGCACTGGCCGCAGTTGTAGATGAATCTATTGTAAGGTCTCGTGGGCACAGATTTGATGAGGGACTCACTTTGCCTCTTGTGGTCGAGGATGATATTCAGGATATGTTGTCTACTGCAGAGGTCTATGAGGCCATCGTCTCTTTGGGTTTGAAGGACGATATCATAAGAGCCAAGGATGGACGTAAAGTACGTGCAGGCAGAGGCAAGATGAGAGGAAGAAGACACAGGAACCCTCGCAGTCTTCTCTTGGTCGTCTCTGACAAAGAGCTACCAATTTTCAAAGGTGCTGCGAATCTCCTTGGGGTAGAGGTAGCCGCAGTGGATTCATTGAATGCCTCCCTCCTCGCACCTGGAGGTTTACCAGGTAGGCTGACTGTATTCACCGAATCGGCCATGAAAAAGATAGAGGGGTGGTGAATGTGAGAAAAGATAACATCTTGATACACCCATATGTCACTGAGAAAGCGATGAATCACCTTTCTGGATCGCCATTGCAGAATTTCAAAGATGGTAATCGATTGGAATTCATAGTTAACAGAAATGCTAGCAAATCTCAGATAAAGGAAGCCTTCGAGAGCCGATTTGATGTGAAGGTCGATAAGGTCTGGACTAGGATTGAGAAGAATGGTAAACATGCTATCATCAAACTCGCCGAAGGTTACTCCGCCGAGGAGGTCGGTTCTAGGATAGGAGTGTTCTGAGGGGAGATAGAAATGGGAAAAAGATTGATAACACAGAGAAGGGGGCGTGGCGGATCTCAATACCGTTCCCCCAGTCATAGGCACGTTTCTGAGGTTCGTTATCCTCGTTTCGAAGGTGGCGTTGGCAAGGTCGTGGACCTTGTGCACGCCCCTGGTAGAACCTCCCCCTTGGCATTGGTCGACTTTGATGGAGATAAAGTCTATACCATCGCTGCAGAGGGCATGAAGGTGGGACAGACGGTGCAGATAAGCGAGGCCGTACAAGTCAGGCCCGGTAACATAATGTATTTGGCTAATATCCCTGATGGGACACCGGTGTATAATATTGAAGGGATACCCGGTGACGGAGGCAAGTACATCCGTACTGCTGGAACCAGCGGTACCGTTGTAAGCCGCAGTGAGAAGGTCTCTGTTATGATGCCATCCGGGGAATTGAAACAGTTTGATCCTCGTTGCCGCGGTACAGTGGGTGTAGTTGCCGGCGGTGGCAGAACCGAAAAACCATTGGGCAAATCAGGTAAGAAATATCATACCTTAAGGTCTAGAAGTAAGGCTTACTTTAAGGTCAGTGGCGTCGCGATGAATCCGGTAGACCATCCGCACGGTGGCGGGAGTCATCAACATGTAGGTAGACCTAGTACTGTGAGCAGAAATGCTCCGCCAGGAAGAAAAGTGGGCCGGCTTTCACCTAAGAAGAGGAGTAAGTGATCCAAATGGCAAAACAGAAGATCATGGCCGGCTCCGCTAAGGCATCCAGGAGAAGGGCCCGTAAAAAAGCCAGTGCAATACAGGCCAGGAGGAAGAAGGAGTTCACCTTCCGTGGTTACACCATGGATGAGCTTTTGGAGATGCCTTTTGACGAGATGTTAGAGCTCCTGCCATCCAGGGCCAGACGTACATTCATCAATGGTCTGAATCCGGAGCAGCAGGTATTGGTAGACAAACTTAAGGTCGCTGACGGAAAAGTGGTGAGAACTCATCGCCGTGACGTACCTATCATACCTCAGTTCGTAGGTAAGACCGTGGCAGTGTATAACGGCAAAGAGTTCAAGGAGATAGAGATAAAGCCGGAGATGATAGGGCATTTCCTTGGGGAGTTTGCACTAACTCGCAAGTCACCGCAACACTCCGGCCCAGGTGTCGGCGCCACAAGGTCGTCGAAGTTCATGCCATTGAAGTGAGAGGTGAGATGTTGGCAGGATATACTGTAAAGGCTGATCCGGAGATCACCGCCAAAGCTATCGGCAAGGAGTTGCCGATATCGCCCAAACACTCCCGTGAGATATGTAAGATGATACGAGGTATGGAGACGCCTAAAGCCAAGGAAGTCTTAGAGGGTGTTATAGCGCTCAAAAGACCTGTGCCAATGGGTCGCTTCAAGAAGCGCGTATCTCATAAAGCAGGTGTAGGCCCTGGCAGATTTCCGCAAAAGGCTGCCAAGGCTATATTGCAGGTTATAGAGAGCGCGGAGGCCAACGCGGAGTATAAGGGTCTTGACCCCGAGAACATGATAATATCCACTGTTTCTGCATCGCTTGGAAGGACCATACCGGGACACCGACCTCGTGCCTACGGCCGCGCCACTCAGTGGAATCAGCAGACCGTGAACATAGAGGTCATCTTGGAGGAGGTTGAGTAAAATGGCGTCAGAACGTAAATTTGTCGCCGAGAACGTTCGCAGGGTCCTTCTGAAAGAATATTTGATGAAGGAGGTCAGCAGAGCCGGTTTCGGCGGTCTGGACATACAGAGGACACCTATGGGCACCAGGGTTACACTCATTACAGAGAGACCCGGTCTGGTGATCGGCAGGCGCGGTCAGGCAATCAAAAATCTGACCACAGCCATAGAGAACAATTTCGGTTTCGATAACCCTCAGATTGAGGTGCAAGAGGTGGAGGACCCCAATCTCAATGCCCAGATCATGGCCGAAAAGTTGGCTTTTGCACTGGAGCGCGGTTGGCATTTCCGCCGTGCAGGGCATTCCACGGTCCGAAGGATCATGGAGTCGGGAGCGCGAGGTTGCCAGGTGGTCATTTCCGGTAAGCTCACGGGCCAGAGACATCGCTGTGAAAAGTTCAAAGAAGGATACATAAAGTTCTGCGGTGAACCCAAACTCCAGTTCATAGACCATGGCTATGCCGTTGCAAAGCTAAAGCAGGGCGTAATAGGTTGCACTGTAGAGATCATGAGACCCGATGCTAAGCTTCCCTCGGACATCACTGTACTTTCCCGTACGGAGGCAGCCATCGTCTTACCAGAGCTCTTCACAGTGAGCGTGGATGAGTTGGATGACGTCGAGGGGGAGATGGCAGAAGAGTCAGGCATTATGAAAGACACCGTTGATAGACCGAACGGTGATACAATCGAAAATGCGGAGGAGGGTCAATGACCTCACTTAAACCCTCTGATATAAGAGATATGTCGCCAGAGGAGAGGGATGCTAAGTTGCAGGAGCTTCGTGACGAGCTCATGCATGAGCGTGGAACGGCCGCTATGGGAGGCGCTCCATCTAACCCAGGTCTCATATGTAATTTAAGAAGGAATATTGCCCGCATAATTACTGTCCAGAGGGAGGAGAAGAAGTAATGGCAGAGATTTGCCCTGTATGTGGACTGCCTAAAGAGCTCTGTATGTGCGAGGAAATCGCCCGTGAGCAGCAGAGCGTAAGAATCAGTACCGACAGCCGTAGATATGGTAAGACAGTCACCGTCATTGAAGGTATCGATGAGAACGATATAGATATAGAAGACCTAGCGAGGCAGCTGAAGAACAGATGTGCCGCAGGCGGTACTGCTAAGGACGGCCGTATCGAACTCCAGGGGAACCATAAGAAGAAGGTTCAGAGTGTACTGGAGGAGATGGGGTTCAAAGCGGAAGTACGGTGACATGAACAAAAAGGAACTGATGAGAATGGAACTCATAGGATTGCATGCCGAGATAGTATCTGAAGGACCCTATCAAGGTATAGAAGGCAAGGTGGTCGACGAGACAAAAAACACCTTTGCCATACAGACTGTAAAAGGGGAACGCACAGTTCCCAAAAAAGGTAATGAGTTCCTATTCACGCATGAAGGCAGGAAAATAGCCATACTGGGTTCAGAAATACTGCACCGACCAGAGGACAGAATAAAGAAGGTTAGGTGATTTCATGGAAAATAAGACCAGAGATATAGGTATAGATGTCAACCCTCCCGCATCCACCTGCAACGATCCTCATTGCCCTTTCCACGGTAAGATGTCCGTGCGTGGCAGGATCATCAACGGTAAGGTGGTGTCTGTGAAGATGGACAGGACCGCGGTGGTTGAGCGCAACTATCTGAGATATCAGAAGAAATACGAGAGATTCGAGAAGAGAACTAGCCGATATGCTGTTCACGCCCCTCCCTGTATGGAGTTGAAGGTGGGGGATGATGTGAGAAGATCGGAAGA
>DUKW01000002.1 GCA_013329105.1 Candidatus Methanomethylophilaceae archaeon
TGGCCCCCAATTCCGTTCAGGAAATGTGTGATCTGACCATGAAATGCTTTGAGCTATCAACACGATATCGCAATCCCGCTCTACTCCTGGCAGACGCAGTCCTTGGCCAGATGATGGAATCACTCAAAATACCTGAACGGCCCATGAAGAAAGAAGATTTCAGTGCTTGGTGTGTACGTGGCGATGCTAAGACCAGAGGCAATTTGATATGCTCGATATATCTGGAGCCTGACCGTCATGAGAAACATGTAATGGCGCTACAAGAAAAATACAAAAGCATGCAGGTGGAAGCAATGGCTGAGAGGTATATGTGCGAGGACGCAGATTTAATCATCAGCGCTTATGGGAGCTGCTCTCGCATTGGCAAATCAGTTGTGGACGCCCTTCGCAAAGAGGGGTTGAAGGCGGGTCTGTTCCGCCCTATAACCCTATACCCATTTCCTCACCAGGAGTTGAACGAGGCTGTAAAGGATAAGGACGTGCTTGTGCTGGAGCTTAGTAACGGACAGTACAGAGATGACCTTCTTCTTAACCTTGATACCTACGATAATCGTGTCGAACTGGTAAACCGTATGGGTGGGAATCTGATAAGCGTTGAGAGCGCGATGGAACGTGCCCATATGATGCTGGGGGGGAAAACGTGACGGTGCGCGCAAAAGGGTTTTATGAGAAGTTCGAACGGAAGGATGGTAATGACCGTACCACCCATTATTGTGCAGGCTGTGGTCATGGGATAATACACAAACTCATCGCGGAGGCGATTGCAGATCTGGACATACAGGATGATACAGTATTCGTCAACCCTGTGGGTTGCGCCTCGTTTTGCTACTATTACATTGATTGCGGACATGTCGCCGGCCCGCACGGAAGGGCGGCGGCCGTTGCAACCGGTCTTAGCAGGGTTCTTCCCAATAAAATCATCATCGCTTACCAGGGTGATGGGGACCTTGGGGCAATAGGTTTCAACAACGCGTTCCAAGCAGCGAATCGCGGTGAGCACTTCGCCCATTTCTTCATAAATAACGCGCTTTATGCCATGACCGGCGGCCAGATGGCCCCCACGACACTACCGGGGCAGAAGACTGCGACTACTCCCTATGGCAGGGATGTTGTAAAAACTGGAGAACCATTGAAAGTCTCCGAGATATTCAACCAATTGGAGAGACCTGTATATATAGAAAGGGAATCGGTGGCTGATACCAAACGGATAATGCAGGCTAGGAAAGCAATAAGGAAGGCCTTGCAGATACAGAAAGAGGGCAAGGGATACGCTTTTGTGGAATTCCTTTCCCCTTGCCCTACCAATATGCACCTTGATCCTATTAAGGCAGCACAGTTCATCACCGAGGAGATGGAACGCGTTTTCCCTCTTGGATGTTTTAGAGACCGCAGCGAAGAAGAGCCTGCATCCTGTCAGGAGATTCCAAGGCGCAGCCTTGAAGAGATTGTCAGCGCAGACTATGAGAGTGAACAGAATGCGGATCTTTCCCATGTGAAAGAGAGACTGTACAAATTATCAGGCTTTGGGGGACAGGGCATACTAAGCCTTGGTTTAGTCATAGCAGATGCGGCCAGTCTAATGGGGAGGCATGTCTCCTGGTTTCCTAGTTACGGTCCTGAACAACGTGGCGGGTCAGCTTCTTGCTCAGTGGTGATTAGCGGAAAGGAGATAGGTTCCCCCATAATAGACCACCCAGACGTGTTAATCGCTATGAATCAACCTTCTTTGGAGAAGTTCCTGCCCACTGTAAAGAAGGAGGGCGTTGTGATATATGAGGCATCCATACCCTTTGAGCCTCAAGCCAAAGACAACATACAGATAGTCAAATTTCCAGCGATAAAGATAGCTGCTGATAATGGAGTTCCTAAGGCTGCTAACACCGCGATGCTTGGCTGCATGACTGAGCTAGGACTCCTGGATATTCCTGAAAGAGAAATACGGAATGCGCTTGAGCGAAGTTTTGCTTCCAAACCAAAATTAATAGAGAGTAATATGAGGGTCTTCGATGCCGCCAAGGAATATACAAGACAAAGGCTGCGCAAGAACCGCCCCTCTGATTAAGTCATATTAAAAGACGTCAACCATCGGTTGGACAGCAAGGAAATAGGGGGTAAGACATGACCGAGAAGGACACGTTAGGTACAAGAATACGCAAATATCGTGATCGCCTCAAGCTTTCACAGGAAGAGCTGGCTAGAAATGCCGGGATAGATATTGAACTGATTAAGGCGATAGAAACTGATGAGATATACCCTGCCATAGGTATAATGGTTAAAGTCTCCAGAGCGTTAGGCCAACGGCTGGGAACCTTTATGGACGACCAGGAGGTGGATGATCCTTTAATCACGCTTAACCAAGAGCGGCGTGAGAACGGTGCTTCTCATAAAGGTCAGGTCTCTGGCCATTACCGTTACTACCCTCTCGGCATTGGCAAAACCGATAGGCATATGGAGCCTTTCTTCATAGTGGTGGAACCCAGTGAAGAAAAGGTACTGTCATCACATGAAGGAGAGGAGTTCATTATCGTGGCCTTGGGGGAGATAGAACTCATTTATGGTAATGATGTGTACAATCTTAAGGCTGGAGATACCATATATTACAACTCTTTGGTACCCCACCATGTAGGTGCCAAAGGAGAGAGAGCAGAGATCTACGCCGTTATATACACCCCGTTCTAGGTGAGACACATGGTAAGGGAGAACATCACAGAGGACCTGACCCTAGGACAGATCCTAGAGCGAACGGTGGCGATGAATCCTGATGGGGATGCGCTAGTCTACGTTGACCGCGGCTACCGTCAGACATGGAGGGAATTCTCAGACACTGTAGACAGAATGGCCAAAGGACTTATGGCACTTGGTGTTAAAAAGGGGGAAAAGGTTGCTGTCTGGGCCACAAATGTCCCTCACTGGGTGATCCTTCAGTTTGCAACTGCTCGTATCGGTGCTATATTACTTACAATAAATACCAACTACAAAACCGCTGAGCTGGATTACATCCTCAGGCAGTCTGATTGCGAAAACATATTCCTGATAGACGGCTACCGTGACAGCGACTACGTATCAATGGCATACGAGTTGATACCGGAGCTGAGAGAACAGCCCCGCGACCATCTTAGGAGTGAGAAGTACCCCTACCTTCGTAGGGTAATCTTCATGGGACTTGAAAAACATCGAGGCATGTACTCTATCCCCGAGGTTCTGGGTATGGCATGCCAAGTAGGCGATGAGGAATATTTAGAAAGACAGGCATCACTTAATACTCACGATGTCGTTAATATGCAATATACTTCTGGTACAACAGGCTTTCCTAAAGGAGTGCAGCTTACCCATCACAACATCGGTAATAATGGATATTGGGTAGGCGCGAATGAGAATCTGGGGGCTAAAGATAGAGTATGCATCCCGGTACCCTTATTCCATTGCTTTGGATGTGTCCTCGGTGTAATGGCATGCGTTAACCACGGTGCCACTATGGTGATACTAGAGAACTTTGATCCTGTGAACGTAATGATGTCCGTTGAACAAGAACGATGCACCGCCCTATATGGAGTGCCGACGATGTTCATTGCCGTGATGGAGCACCCCCTCTTCAATAAATTCGATTTCAGTAGCCTGAGGACTGGTATCATGGCCGGTTCCCCCTGTCCCATCAAGACCATGGAAGACGCTATTAAGAAGATGAATATGAACGAAGTCACCATAGTCTATGGACTGACAGAATCCTCACCGGCAATGACACAAACACGTTACGATGAGCCGAGCCTGGAAAGGAAATGCATCACTGTAGGAAAAGCCATGCCCGGCATTGAAGTGACAATAATAGATCCGGATACTGGAGAGCACCTAGGGCCTGGCCATCCTGGTGAAATATGCTGTCGCGGTTATAACGTGATGAAGGGGTATTACAAAATGCCTGAGGCCACGGCAAAGGCCATAGATGCGAACGGTTGGCTACACTCAGGAGATATAGGAATCGTAGATGAGGAAGGTTACTTTAGTGTCACCGGTAGGCTCAAAGATATGATAATCCGTGGTGGAGAGAACATATACCCTAAAGAGATCGAAGATTTCCTTTACAGAATGGACGGGGTACAGGATGTACAGGTAGTCGGTGTCCCCAGTAAAAAGTATGGAGAGCAGCCGGCAGCCTTCATAATCAGAAAAAAGGGAGCCGACATAAGAGAGGAAGATGTCAAAGATTTCTGCCGTGGAAAGATCGCGCATTATAAGATACCGAAATATGTGACCTTTGTGGATGAGTTCCCTCTGACTGCCAGTGGAAAAATACAGAAATATATATTGCGGGAAATGGCGGCTAAGATGTGGCCGGACGCATAAGGGGCGTCAAACTTTTGTACCAGGATCCATTCCTCAAAGCGGATGAGCGGATATGGTTATAATTATTTCACCCATAAAGGGATAAGAATACGTTACGAAGAGAGTGGTGGAGGGGAGCCCCTGATCCTCATTACTGGTCTAGGTGGGGACCTCTTATTCTGGCGATCCGCTGTCAGGCTTCTTTCTGATTCGTTCCATATCATAACATTCGACAACAGAGGCTCCGGTGAGACTGCCTGCCCTGATAACGATTTCAATATGGCAGACATGGCTAATGATGTGGCGTATCTCCTGGACCATCTTGGGATTGAGAAGGTACATCTTATGGGATGGTCTATGGGAGGAAACATCGCCCAAGAATTCACCCTTCTTTATCCCCAGAAGGTGGCTACCCTCACTCTTGCATCGACATATCTCCGAAGACCGTGTAGGTCTAGCTATGCCATAGACAATATAATTGCGGTGGGCGAAAAGATGGGTGAGGATATGGTAATGCCTCTTATGAACGCTCTTTGTATGTCGGAAGAGTACTATGCTCAGCAAGAAAAAGGCATCAGGCCCAATGAAAATGGTAGACGTGTATACAATATAGAGGGACTGCGCCGCCAAAAGTTTGCCCTGGACAGCCATGATGTCAGCGAGAGGATCTCGGAGATAAACGTTCCTGTCCTAATCTTTCATGGGGAGGATGACATAATGGTTCCCATACGTTTCGGAGAGGAGATGGCAAGGAAAATATATGGATCTGAAATGATCAGAATACCAACTGCCGGTCATATTCTGAGGGCTGATCAATATGTACCACATCTCAAAAAATTCCTAAAATTACATCCCATCATATGAATGGGAGTCTTAATTAAAAAAATAATATCATATTAAGTGGTTTTATGAAAGGATTCTGCCTGCAATCAAAACTCTCTCAAAGAGCGCAGCCGTTTGACCAATTGTGAAACCTCTTTGAATTCGTCGCCACGCGCTGTTTTCATTAGCTGATAAAGAACCGTTTCTACCGTAGATACTATAGCCCCAAAATGCCGCAGTGTCTCTAACGCAGTATCATTATCAATATCGTTCCTAGAGCAGACCGCATCGGCGATAACATAGACATCATATCCCGATCTCAGGAGACTTATGGACGTTTGTAATACACATATATGCGTCTCTGAGCCACATACCATTATCTGTAAACGTCCACTGTCTTTCAAAATAGATCTGAATCCCTCCTCTTGACAGCAATCAAAATGAATCTTCTCAAAGACCTTTTCCGTATCAATGAGCGTTTCTAATTCCTTAACTGTACAACCCAGACCTGCTGGATATTGTTCTGTTAGTAAAATAGGTACACCTAGGATTTTGGCTCCCTTGATTAAAGTGGATACTGAATTTATCACTTCTTCCCTTCTAGGCATTATCCTCATAAGGTTCTCCTGAACGTCTATGACCAGGAGTATTGAACTGTTCTTGTCAAGGGTGGATGGTTTCGTGTACACAGACTTTCACAACCTTCCTATAATCATTCTCATGTTTTTTCGCTTCGGGGTTAGGAAACGCTAGGCAAAATATACAATTTTTCTATTTATGAAGCAATATAAAGATCCTTTATTGATACGTTAAGATCGATGTCGTGACATGATAAACTGTATCTTCAATAAAGTTTATGGATGGATGTTATATCCATCTATACCTCTACCTAACACTACAAAAATAGTTAATTTACTTATATACTAAAAAAGTACAATCCACTTTTAACAATATATTAGGTTGATTATCTTCTAAAAATCGAATGCAGTACATCTCCTATCTTATATAATTTGTCTTTATTTTTTGACTAAGGGCGCTCTTAGAGGTGAATAGGCCGATAATTCACAAAAAGATTTGTCGAAAATATTTATCAACATATATTGATAAAATTACTTAGCATATCTTTATTAATTCTATTTTACCGGTCTTAACTTCGATGAGAGAATTAGACATGAGTTTCACCCTTCCTCAATATACAAGAGTTACTACTCAGGCCAGCTCATGCGTCAAGCACACTCTCATTCATCTTTTGTCATACTCTATTCGGATAAATCTCAAAGAAGAGAGACAACAAGGAGATCTATAGATGCCAAGACACCCCATATACCCTTTCACAGCACTGGTCGGTCAAAATGAGATGAAAGAGGTCCTTCTTCTCAACGTCGTTAACCCGTCGATAGGTGGGGTCCTTATAAGAGGCGAGAAAGGAACGGCAAAATCGACGGCTGTTAGGTCACTGGGGGAACTCCTCCCATCTAGAGATGTCGTCAAGGGTTGCCCTTTCCATTGCAACTGGGATGCCCCGGATCATTTTTGTTCATATTGTCAGGAAACGATTGCTTCAGGAGGTTCTTTGGAAAGGGAAACGATACCCATGAGGGTTGTTGAACTCCCTCTCTCTGCCACAGAAGACCGCGTGGCCGGTACATTGGATATTAGTTATGCTATCAGCACAGGAAGAAAAAGATTTGAACCCGGGATACTTGCTGAGGCTAACGGCAACATACTCTATGTAGATGAGGTTAACTTACTCGATGATCATCTTGTCGACTTACTTTTAGATGCTGCTGCTATGGGCATGAACTTTGTTGAGAGGGAGGGAGTGTCCTTCTCCCACCCTGCAAAGTTCATACTAATCGGGACAATGAACCCTGAAGAAGGCGATCTGCGCCCCCAACTATTGGATCGATTCGGTCTGGTCGTTGACGTACATGGCGAGCGCGATCCTGTGAACAGGGTTGAGGTCATAAAGAGAAGGGTTCAGTTCGAGTCTGATCCTGAAGGTTTCCTAAACGACTTCCAGACACCTCAGGAAGAGATGAAACGACGTCTGATAGATGCAAGAGAACGTATGGCTAAAGCACGGGTGAACTCAGATATTTTGGAGGCGGCCGTGGAAATATCACTGCATCTTGGTGTTGACGGTCATCGTGCTGACCTTACTTTGGTCAAAGCCGCAATGGCATGGGCTGCTCTAAGCGGAAGAGATGATGCCACTACTGATGACGTACTTAAGGTTGCCAGAATGGCTCTCCCACACCGTATGAGAAGGCAACCCTTTGAAGAGTCAAAACTAGACATAAGGGAGTTGGATAAATGGTTGCGGGAACGATTCAGCCGTTGATACAGGGCTTCCCGCTGCCTGCAATAGTTGGGCAGGATATGGTAAAAAAGGCCCTTTTATGCATATTAGTATCTAAAGAATTGCATGGAGTACTCATCACCGGCCCCGCTGGCACTGCTAAGTCCACAGTAGTCCGCTCACTTCAGTCAATAACTCCTGATATGCATATAACGAACCTACCACTGAACGTAAGTGAGGATAGATTACTTGGAGGGTTGGATGTAGACTATGCAATAAAGACGGGGAAGAGGCTCTATCGTTCTGGTATTTTAAAGGAGGCAAACAACGGACTGTTGTACCTGGATGAAATCAACCTTTTTGAGGATAGTGTGATACAGACGGTACTTGACGTTATGGAAAGTGGAGAGAACGTTGTGGAGAGGGAGGGGGTCTCAGGAACACATGACTGCAACTTCGCTCTCGTAGGATCTATGGATCCGTCTGAGGGATCTATTTCTCCCCATCTACTCGATCGCTTCGACATCTGCGTCGAAATGGAGTCCATAAATGACCGCGAAAACAGAATGGAAGTCCTACGCCGCCGTCTGATATACGAAAAGGAACCCCGCGCATTTGTGGAGGCTCATCATACTGAAGTGATGGAGATAAGGAGGGCAGTAGAGTGCGCCAGGCATAATCTCCCCTCCGTGACACTCCCAGATGATTTTTATGATATGGTATCACAACTGACAATAGAACTAGGAATTCATGGACATCGTGGCGATCTGGCGATGATCAGGACGTCCAGAGTGCTGGCCGCTCTGGATGGGAGAAAAATAGTCAATTTAAACGATCTTCATGATGCTGCCGATCTATGCCTCCAGCATCGTCGATCGGATTCTCTCTCTAAGCCTCCCACAGCAGCGCATAATGATCAAATGCTAGACAAAGATCGCCATGATTCTGAGGAACTTAATGAGATACAAGATATGCTGCATCGGAATGAATCGAAAAGTCTTGAAGGAGATGGAGAAAAAATCTACGACATTGGCGATACCTTCGCCGTTATCAACTATATCAAGCCTCCAAACAAAAGGATAGCCCTTGGGATAAGGAGAGGAAAGAGGGGGTCTGTTGTCAAGAGCGGGGGGCCTGGAAGATACAGCTCCTTCCGAATGCCCTCAGGGAAGGTTAAGGAGGTAGCGTTGGTACCAACAATAAGGGCAGCTGCACCGTATCAGATATACAGACCCAAAGGCGAAAGGGCCATTGTCCTGGAACACTCTGATATCAGAGAAAAAGTTAGGGTTCGCAGGAAAGGTACCACCATCCTCTTCCTTGTGGATGCCAGTGGATCAATGGGAGCCAGACGAAGAATGGTTGCTGTCAAAGGGGCAATATTGGCACTCCTTAAAGATGCGTACCAAAAACGTGATGCCGTAGGATTGATGGCATTCCGGGGAGACTGTGCAGAGATAATACTCTCTCCCACTAAGGGTGTGGACCTTGCCTATAAGAAACTCAAAGAGCTCCCAACAGGTGGAAGGACTCCTCTTGCGTTGGGACTGTCCAAAGCAACTGAGTTCCTTGTCTCTAACGTCAATAGAAACAAGGATGATGACCGTGTTTTGGTGATAATTTCCGATGGCAAGGCCAATGTAACATTAGATGGTGACGACCCTTTTCAGGATGCCCTATGTGTAGCAAACAGCATCTCTTCCCTTCCCATAAGGTATGTTGTCGTGGACACCAATAGGGAATATCCTCGCATTGATCGTGCCGAACGCCTATCCTATGTTTTGGGTGGAAGCTACTTCCGTATGGAGGACCTGGAAGCCGATAATCTAGCCAAGTCTATACGCTTATCGATACACGATCAGAACTAGGGTTGAAGGATCATGAAAAAGTTTAGGATTGTGAACATAACCTCAGGCAGCGGCGGAGGAGATTCGTTCCGCCGGGCAGCAAAGGAACTAGAGTCTGAGGGCCTGATATGGTCAGAGTTCAGCTCTGAATCCATAGATAGGAATAATGAGGTGTTTCAGAATGCTCATATTGAGGCTGAAAAGGCGGACCTTGTTATAATACGACTTCATGGAGGTTCTCCCTACTTTAAAGAGCTCAAGAGCTTTATTGGGTCTTTGCCGGTTTCTCACCAAATACTTCTTCACAGCGAGGTACCTGAGGACGTCGTGGACTACCGAGAACGCATCAGCATTTCTGATGAAGATTTTACATCGGCCCTATCTTACATACATTTAGGAGGCCAAAATAACGAGAGGGGCCTCCTTATGATGCTGGGTAAAAAGCTGGCTTTGTGGGATGTTGAGCCACCTGCCCCTATTTGTCCCCGCACAGAGGGCATATATCATCCCGACTGCCCTCCAGACATCGAGATCGAGGAATAT
>DUKW01000128.1 GCA_013329105.1 Candidatus Methanomethylophilaceae archaeon
ATCCTGGGAATCCTAACCACAGGATTGGCTGACCGTGCCCACGTAATAATATCAAGGAGGATGGGACTAGAATGAGTGGCGATCTGAGCATCCGAGGACTAAAAAAGGTCTTCAAAACCAAAGACGATGAAGTGGTCGCCATAGACGACTTCACATTAGATGTGAAACAAGGTGAGCTGGTAAGCCTTCTCGGCCCTTCAGGTTGTGGGAAGACCACCATACTGCGTCTCGTAGCCGGTCTGAGCGAACCCACCGCAGGCGAGATACTTTTGGGCGGCAAAAAGGTCAGTGGCCCCGGTGCGGACAGAGGAATGATTTTCCAGGAGTTTGCGCTGTTCCCCTGGCGCTCGGTGCGCAAGAACATAGAGTTCGGCCTTGAAATTGCTGGCATTCCGAAAGCCGAGCGTCGACAGCGCTCGCAGTTCTTTCTGGATATGGTAGGTCTTGAGCGCTTCGCCGATGCAAGGATACATGAGCTCTCCGGTGGAATGAAACAACGTGTGGGTATCGCCCGCGCACTGGCGAACGACCCCGAGATCCTGCTGATGGATGAGCCCTTCGGCGCCCTTGACGCTCAGACACGCAACATCATGCAAAAAGAGCTGCTTAAAATCATGGAGAAGACAGAGAAAACGATTCTATTCGTCACCCACTCAGTGGATGAGGCTGTCTACTTGTCGGACCGTGTAGTCGTGCTCACAAAGCGCCCTGCGCACATAAAAGAGATCATCGAGGTCCCTTGGCCGCGGCCGCGTGACCGCGCCGCACCGGAAGTGGCGGCGATGCGGAAGAAGATACTGCGTGAGCTGGAAGAAGAGAACGTGATGGATAATTAGATCTGATCACGGACATTCTCGATGGCTCTGATGATACTGTTTCCCGGTATTATCACCGACACCGGTACGGTTAATATCTTCTCCACTGTGGGTGCAATTATGGGGGCACAGACCACCGCTAGCGCTCCCTCTCTCTCTGCACGTACAGAGGCTACGATGGCGTCCTCTACCGTTGAAGCGGGATATTCCTTAACGGTTATCTGCTCATCACCTATCTGCACGATATGTTCCTCGATCGACTGCAGGACAGGCCTGGACGCTATCACAGCCACAAAATGACCAAAAGGAGAGGGCGAGATTCGTCGCACCGCTTTTATTATCTGGCGCACGGTCCGAAGATTGGGCTCGCGTTGCTCCTCAAGGATCTTGTATATCGTGGAGGGTGAGATCTCCGCTACCTTACAGAAATCGGTGACGCTCATATTCAGATCTTCCTCAAGGATCTTTCGGAGGGCCTCCTGAAAGCCCCCTTCTTTGCGCAGCATCCCTGCCGCCAGCTCATTTACAAGGGACATTACACACCTCTTGCCATTGCAGCGGCCTCCGTGCCGGCGACGCAACCCTCGCCTACGGCCTTTGCCACCTGCCAAGGCTTACCTGTGATGTCCCCGCAGGCAAAGATGGCCTCCACGCCCGTGCGGCAGTTACGATCCACTTTGATTGTACCTTCTGGATCTGGGATTATTCCCAAATCCATGGCCATGTCAGTACTAGACCTTGCCCCCAGCTCTATGAACACACCATTGACGGCCAATCGACGCCCGTTGCTCAGGATCAACGCTGCGACCTTGCTATCGCCCACGATCTCCTTTGGCTTGGCAGCGACCAGCTCAACTCCCGCGGAAACCGCTCTCTCCTTAAGATGTTCCGAAGCCTGAGGGGTCTCAACAATCCAATAGACTCTACTGGCATAATTAGTCATGAGCTCAGCAGAAATGGCCGCCTCGCTCCCTTCACCTATAATGGCCACAGGGACACCTTTGTAGAAATTGCAATCACAGGAGGCACAGTAGCTGACGCCTTTGCCGAAAAACTCCTTCTCCCCTGGTATGTTCAGTTTCTTTCTAGATATGCCGGATGCAAAGACAAGGGTCTTTGACTGTATCAGCCTTCCCGACTCACTGGTGATCGTGAAAACGCCTTCTTCCTTGGACAGAGCGATTGCATCTTCCTTGAACAACTCGGCACCGAATGCCGACGCCTGCTCCATCGCAATAGAGACCAGTTCCCTCCCTTTCACTCTTGGCACGCCAAAATAATTCTCCACTTCCGCCGACCATAGGGCGCTGTCCTCTGGCTTTCCCAGGACGAGGGTGCTTGCCTTCTTACGGGCGGCTGTAATCGCCGCCTGCAGACCGGCTGCGCCCATCCCAAGTACAGCCACATCATAGGTCAATTACCACACCTTCACATCTTGGAGAGCAGGTACCTCTTAATGTCTTCTTTAGGCCTTACTCCGATCAATGGCTCCTGCAACACACCATTCTTGAAAATCAACATCGTCGGGATGGCAGAGATATTAAACCTATAAGATATCCCCGGGTTCTCATCGACGTTGAGCTTCCCGAAAGCGACCTTACCAGCTAGTTCATCCGCTAGTTCATCCAAAATCGGGGCCAACATATGACAGGGTTTGCACCACTGCGCCCAGCAGTCTATCAGGACAAGGGGGTGACTCTCGACGAAGCTGTCGAAGTTGTTATCGGTGAGCTCTACAATGTTTCCAGACATTTCATTTTCCTCCGAGGGTCCAAATCTATTAGGATAAGGGACCATGACACAGGCGGAATATATAGATTTCACAGTAAAAACTTAATAGGTTTACCGATACGCCCCATCACAATCAATCCTTATATGTAAAAGATACTTTAAATACAGGATACAGATGGCTTTGAAGGCAACGGAACTAATAGGTAAGAAGGTGTACACTCCCTCAGGATTTCTTTTAGGTGAGGTCAGCAACCTTGTGCTTAATCTCACCCTACGCAAGGTTGACGGCCTCTTCATCGATTGGACTGACCCGCGCCTCGTAGAAGACTCCCTGGCGGTGAACGTTCCTTTCCGGTGGATACAAGCTATAGGCGACGTGATAATACTACACAAATTCCCTGAATGGGTGGGGGCCGACGAGGAGAATTGTCGTTCCGACCTATAGTGAGCCACATGGGCCGCTGAGTTTGGGGTGTGGACCCAGCCTCTCTACAAGGATGTTCAGATCAATTCCGCACAAAGATGATAGCTCATTGTGCAGGGCAACCACTCGCTCCGCTCCACGGTAACGGGACTTCTCCATAAGCCTTTTAACGGTCCATTGCACCGGTACAAAATGATTGTCCGATGTCAGATTGTCAGCATGAGCCACGATCTTCTCCTCAAGGGTGCTGGGAATATAATCTCCAGGCGGAAGCCCCAACTCACGTGCCTCGTCTTCATCCAAACCAGCACCTATATGGCGGCGAATGATCTCGACCGTTTCCTCTGGGAGCCCCAACTGCTCGGCCATGGTGGCGCCTATGATTGCATGGCGTATTCCCATATCCCTGCAGCGACCTAGATCATGGAGAAGCGCCCCTGCGCTCACAAGCTGACGGTCAGCAGCACAGATGTCAGCAATATGAACGGCCATTTCGCGTACGGTACAGCAATGGACGATCACCCTTTTCGGACAGCCGGCCTCCCTTAGTATACGAATACATGTGAAATCGTCAGGATATGTCGATGACAGTCTTCCCTCTTTCATTAGGTATCACCTTCATCTTTCCTCCCCTTTCTTCATACAGAGCGCTCCCCCCTGTTAGACGGTCCAAAAATATGGCTAGAGCGGCTATCTCTGAATGTGGTTGGTTGCCAACGGAGATGTTCAAATCGGCTGTCTGATATACTTCCGGGGGCACCTTCTCAGCACCCACCACCACAAGTAGCCT